>JAFWSS010000026.1 GCA_017524385.1 Prevotella sp. | reverse complement strand
TTCAATTTTCAATTTTCAATTTTCAATCTTCAATCTTCTTCAAGTCCTCTATCTGCTCAAGCATTTCCTGGTATTGCCGTTGGGTCTTGTAATGTATTGTGAGTCCGAGGGCGGTTCCTATGGCTGCTCCAGTGAACTCTCCAACGAACATGGCATATGTGCCCTCATTATTCCCTTGGCGATACAATTCATAGGTCAACCACGCCAACCAGATGAGGCAAAGTGGGATGCCGATGAGCAACCAGTTGGAATCAAACTTTTTGGCACGTGCCAGGAGACGCTGGCTTTCCATCAGGTCTTTTCCGAAGAGGTTGGTTGCGTTCAGGTTCCGACTATTGTATAATGTCACGCATATGCAAATCAGCATGAAGATGCTCGTCCCGATCCAGAATGTCAAAGAGAAATGGTTGATTTTGATGAATACCCAGTAACTGAAGGGTATGATGAGGATGCCTAGCAAGGTGATGAGGTAGTAACGAATGAGGATGTTGGAGGCATTTTTCTTCATCGTCTGGCGGATGATGCTTTCGTTGACAATCTCTTGTTTCTCGAGTTTCTTTTTCAGTATGGCCATTTGTTGGCGCATTTCTTCAAATGTGGTATCCATGATGCTTGTGGTTTTAATCGTTTGACATTTTCTTTAGTTGTTCTTTGATGCGATACAGTCTGACGCTGACATTCGTCTCAGAGATGCCGACAATTTGTCCGATTTCTTCATAACTGAGGTCCTCGAGCCAGAGCAGGACGATCGCGCGGTCGAAGGGTTTGAGTTTGGAGATGCGCTTGTGGAGCATGTCCACTTGTCGCGTGTCCTTGTCTTGGTCTTCGAAGAGGTTGATGTCCATCGTCAGGCGTACTGTGGCGGCGCGGCGCTTCTTCCTGTCCTGCGAGATGCAAGTGTTGAGGGCGATGCGGTAAATCCACGTCTTGACGTCGCTGCGATGCTCAAAGGAGGAGAAACCTTTCCATACGTTGACCAATGTTTCTTGGAAGAGGTCGTTCACCTCGTCGGCGTCTTGGGAGAACATGTAGCACACCGTGTAGATGGTGTCCTTGTGTTCTGAAACGGTTTGCGCAAACTGTTTTTCTGTCGTTGTCATTGTCGTCTTGTTATTCGATTTTTACCCATTAGACGCAAAGGCACGAATAAAACTACAAAAAAAATGAAAAAATAAGAAGAATAGGATTTTCTCGTTTTTCCTGATGGCTCTAGTATTCCTATTTACACGATGGGCAGTGAGATGCCGTTGATTTTCTGATAGATGTCAAGGGCAAAGACATCGGTCATACCGCTGATGTAGTCCACCACCGCCATCAGTCTTGTCTCAAGATCGTCGGCAACGATGTCATACTGGCTGCTCACACGGTTGATGAGCTGCTGTGAATAATAGCGTTCTGGATTCACCACAGCCTCTACCATCTTCTCCATCAATGTCTCGATAATCTTGTAACCAGAGAGTTCCACGTCGAGGACGGGTTTGCTGTTGTAGATTCTGGCTCGCGACACTTTCTCGCATCGCTTGTATGCGGAATGAGTGGCAGCGCTCACATGGTCGATGAGGCTTCCCGTGAACTCCCCTTGTAGGATTTCCGCCTCGTGTTCCACGAAAGCCTTTGCACATTCATATTCCAACAGTCCGATGACCGACGCACGCATATAGACCACTTGTTCGTTGCGGTCGGTGATGCCCTCGTCGATGATGCGCTGGCGCATCTTCGACTGCCGCTCTTCGGTGAAGAATCCAAGGAGAAGGTCGGATGTTTCCTCGAAAGACAGGATTTTCAACTTGTGCGCGTCTTCGATGTCCATGATTTCATAACAGATGTCATCTGCGGCTTCCACGAGATAGACCAACGGATGCCGGGCGTAGCGCTTTCCCCTGTCGGAACTCTCAAGTTGCTTGATGCCCAAGTCTTTGGCAATCTTCATATAGATGGGTTCCTCGCTGAAGAAAAAGCCGAATTTCCCTTTCTTCCCCGCCATGGTGGAAGAATGCGGGTATTTCACGATGGAGGCGAGGGTGGAGTAGGTGAGGACGAAACCGCCATCGCGGCGGCCTTTGAAACGGCGAACCAACAGGCGGAAGGCGTTGGCGTTGCCCTCGAAATGTGTGATGTCGCTCCAGAACGTCTCGCTCACCTTTTCGCGCAGGTGGCGACCTGGTCCCTCGGTGAAGAAAGTCTGTATGGCACGCTCTCCGGAGTGCCCGAAGGGTGGGTTGCCCATGTCGTGTGCCAGGCAGGCAGCCGACACGATGGTGCCAATCTCTTCGAACAGGGTGTCACGCAGTTCCGGGTGGGCGGCAGTGAGTTGCCGGGCTACATCGTTGCCCAGCGACATCCCCACGCTCGAAACCTCAAGGCTGTGTGTCAGGCGGTTGTGCACGAAAACGCTGCCTGGCAAAGGGAATACCTGAGTCTTGTTCTGTAGACGGCGGAAAGGGGCGGAGAAAATCAGACGGTCGCTGTCGCGCTTGAATTCGGAGCGGTCGTCATGGCGCTCGATGTGTCGGTTTTCCTGACCCAGGCGTTTGTTGGATATCAGTTGGTTCCAGTTCATAGTTCATGGATTCTCTTGGCGTTGATGTTGTTTCGGGTCTTGACTTTCTGCCAGAATGCTCCTGTTGTGTGAAAGCCTATGCAAAAGTAGTCAAAATTCATCATTTCTTGAATAATTTGTGGCTTTTTTATCTTATAGTGACGATTAAAAAATAAATTGGAATGAATAATAAAGAACACGCGCTCGGCTCTGCCGCTTGGCTCGTCCAAGAATTATCATCAATTAATCAAAAATTCTGACGCACAGACGCTCGGCGACGAAGAAGACGCTCCCAAGCAAGAATTTATGACTAATTATATGATCACTCGGCGACGAAGGAGACGCTTGCCCAAGCAAGAATTATATGTTAAAAACAGTACCAAAGTTATTTTTTACTTTTACATAAAGAGGTAAGAGGGGGCAGTAGGATGTAATAGGAATCCTATAACATCGTGATGTGCTCTGACTGTCAAAAAAAAATCTAAAATCCCCTTTTTTACACTAAAAAATGGCGTTTTTTGAGGGAAAATGGTTACTTTTGCTGCGCAAAGGCCCTCACGCTCGGAAAAGGTCAAATAGATTTGGCTTTTCGCTCGCTTAATCGTACTTTTGCATTCTATTCAAAACGAGAAACCTATATGGTTGATATAAAAGTAGTCAATAAAAGTAGTCATCCGTTGCCTGGTTATGCCACGGTATTGAGTGCGGGGATGGATCTCAGAGCCAATATTCCAGAGCCCATCACCCTAAGACCGTTCGAGCGAAGGCTCATACCCACAGGACTTTACATCGCGCTGCCTCCAGGGTTCGAGGCACAGGTGAGACCGCGAAGCGGACTCGCCCTCAAGCATGGCATCACCGTGCTCAACACACCTGGCACCATAGATGCCGACTATCGCGGCGAGGTGATGGTGTTGCTGGTGAATTTCTCGCAAGAGGATTTCATCGTGGAAGATGGAGAGCGCATTGCGCAGATGGTGGTGGCCCGCCACGAGCAAGCCAAGTGGGAAGAGGTGGAGATTCTCGATGAGACAGAACGAGGAGCCGGAGGTTACGGCCATACGGGAGTGAAATGATGAGAAAAGGTCGCACATGCATGCATAACGCCACACGAGGGTTGATGCTCGTCCTCATGGGGTTGATGACGTGCCTCACAATTGAGGCACAGAAAAAACATAGACCGGTCGATGATGTGGAAGTGCAACCGGTGTTCCGCATGCAACTCAGCGAAAACGACGCCAAGCGCTTCAATTACTTCTTCCTCGAAGCTGTCAGGCAGCAGCAGAAGGAAAACTATGCCGCTGCATTCGACCTCTTCAAGCACTGTCTTGACATCGACCCACAGGCTCCGGAAGTGCATTTCGCCCTTGCAAACCTTTACAGGGGGATGAACGACAGGTTTGCCATGCTGGAATGCATGAGGAAGGCGGCTGAAATAGCTCCCGACAATGACACCTACCTGGAGAATCTGGGAGAGGCGTATCTAGGACTCCACGATTATGAAAGCGCCATAGGGATATATGAGAAGTTGCTGGCCAACAACCCCGGAAGGACCGACGTGCTTTCCACGCTCATACAACTCTACAACTGGAGGCCCGACTATCCCAAAGTCATCGAGGCACTCAACAGGTTGGAGACCATAGAGGGGGCCAGCGAGGACCTCACGCTCTCCAAAATGCAGGTTTACTCACAGTTGGGAGACAAGAAAAAGGAATACGACGAATTGCGCAGCCTGGCCAAGCAACATCCCTACGACTACAACTACAGGGTGATGATGGGCAACTGGTTGCTACAAAACGGCAAGAAGAAGGAGGCGCTGGCTGAATACAATGCCGTGCTGAAAAAGGAGCCCAACAACATCATGGCCCGTATGTCCATACTCGACTATTACAAGTCGGAAAACATGGATTCACTCGCCAAGGAGCAAACCATACAACTGCTGCTCAACCCCAGTACCGAGGCCGACAGCAGGATGCTCCTCATGAGGCAGTTCATCTCTGACAGCGAGACTGACGAAGCCACGGACAGTGCCCAAGTGCTAGAACTCTTCAGGAAAATCTTGAAAATGCCACAACCCAACGCCGACATGGCAGAATTGCAAACAGCATACATGACTGTCAAGAAAATGCCTGAGGAAACCATCAACAAGGCCCTTGAACAAGTGTTGGAAATAGAACCGGGAAACGTGGGGGCACGCATCCAACTGCTCCAAAACGCATGGGGGAAAAAAGATTTCGACCGAATCATCGCACTATCAAAACCCGCCATCGAATACAACCCCGACAACATCGTCTTCTACTATTTCCAAGGACTGGCATACGCACAGAAGGATGACAATGACAATGCTCTCGAAACGTTCAGAAAAGGAGTGGGGCAGGTCAACGAGACCAGCAACAAGGACATCGTCTCCGACTTCTACAACATCATGGGCGACATCCTGCATGAGAAAGGTTTCGACGACGAGGCCTATGCCGCTTATGACAGTTGCTTGCAATGGAACCCCAACAACATCTCGTGCCTCAACAACTATGCCTACTACCTCAGCGTGAAGGACAGGGAACTGTCGAAGGCGGAGCAGATGAGTTACAGGACCGTCAAGGCGGAACCAACAAACTCCACCTACCTCGACACCTATGCATGGATTTTGTTCAGACAGCAACGCTTTCAAGAAGCCAAGATATATATCGACCAGGCACTTGCCAACGACTCCCTCGTCGGCAGTGTCATCACCGAGCATGCAGGAGACATCTACTTCATGGCAGGCGAGGAGGAAAAGGCCATGGAGTTCTGGAAAAAGGCCCTGCTAATGGAAGAAGAGGATAGCGCTTTGCTCGAAGAGAAAATCAAACAGAAAAAATACATCGACGATATTCAAAAATGAAAATGATAAGAAAACATATGAGACAGATGGCCAAATTGGCCTTGCTCTTGACACCATTTGTCTTTGCTGCATGTGGCGCCAAGAAGAATCTTGTCACCGAAAACAATACGGTGAACACCACGAACACAGGGAATGTGACGACACCCACGGAAAGTAATGTTGACAACTCTGCGTACCTCGCCAAGGTAATCAACAACGCCTCCACGCAAAATGCAATGGTGGCCAACATCGACTTCAACCTCAAATCGGGAAAGAAAGACATCACCGTGGATGGAAAACTGTCCATGAAAAGGGGGGAGGTCATCAGGATACAACTCACACCCATGGGACTCATGGAAGTAGGAAGGATGGAATTCACCAAAGACTCCGTCCTCATCATGGACCGCATACACAAGCAATACCTTAAAAGCAGTTACGACCAAGTGAGTTTCCTCAAAAACAACGGCATTGATTTCAACGCCTTGGAAGCTCTCTTCTGGAACCAATTGTTCCTGCCGGGGGAGAAAACCCTGGGGAAAAAGCAACTCGCTAATTTCAAGGTCGATGGGACAAATATTTCCTACCATATGGGGAAAATGGACTACCAGTGGAAGACGGATGACAACGTGGAACGTCTCGTCTCAGCACTTGCAACATATACAGGAACCAATTCTGGCAAATCGCTCCTGGGATGGGATTACTCGGATTTCAAGAACTTTGGAGGAAAACCATTCCCGGCCTACCAACTCATCACACTCGACACCAACGCCAAAGGCACGCAAAAAGTCATCAATGTGGGAATTAAACTCAAAAACATGAAAGTAGATGGCGACTGGGATACTGTCACCAAGGTATCGGGAAAATACAAACCCGTGAAACTCGAAGATGTCATCAATCAAATACTTAAGATACAATGAAAAAGGTCATCATAGCACTACTCGCCTTGATATTGGCATTACCGATAGGGGCGCAGACAAGACAAAGGAACAAGCAATCCAACAAGCGTACCACAACCACCACACAGACGAACAAAAGGGGGAAAAGGAACGGTAAGGCCACAAACACGGCAAAACCTCAAAAGGTCAACTATACCACCAACGAAATAAGGGGACTGCAAAACCAAAGACAACAAATCGAGCAGGACATCAGAAACCAGCAAAACCGATTGAGAGCCAATAGGGAGGATGTGGAGAAAAGACTCAACAACCTCTTGGTGATCAATGGGGAAATAGAGTCAAAACAAAAGGATATCGAAGGATTTGAAAACGATATCCATAAACTCGACGGAAACATTGAAATCCTCAAGTCGCAAATGGCCACCTTGCAGGAACAACTCAAGGACCGACAGGATAAATACATCAAGTCGGTAAGGTATATGGCCAGGCACAGTTCCATACAAGAAAAACTCATGTTCATCTTCAGTGCCAACAGCCTCACACAGGCTTACAGGCGACTCAGGTTCGTACAGGAATACGCTGCTTTCCAAAGGGCACAGGGTGAACAGGTGAGACTCAAACAAGAGGAAATCAATGCCAAGGACCAGCAGTTGAAGGTGGTTAGGAACCAGAAAAACCAACTCCTCTCAAAGGGGAAAACTGCCAAGGCCGACTTGGCGGTGAAACATACCGAGCAACAGAAGATGGTGGATGACCTGAAGGGCGAGCAGCAAACCATAAAGGTCATCATTGCCGACCAAGAGAAGAAAAACGCACAAATCAACGCTGAAATAGACAGACTCGTGGCTGTAGAGGTGGAGAAAGCACGTGCACGTGCCGCCGCCGAGGCTGCGAGGAAGGCTGAGGCGGAGGCTGCCAAGAAAAGAGCCGATGATGATGCTAAGAGAAAGGCTGCCGAAGAGAGGGCAAAGAGAGAGGAGGAGAAACGCATTGCTGCAGCCAAAGCCGAGGAGGCCAGGGCGAAAGCCGCTGCCGAACAGGCACGAAGGGAGGCTGAGCGAAGGGCGGCGGCGGAAAGAGCGGCAGCAGAGAGAAGGGCTGCCGCTGAGAGGGCTGCCGAAGAGGCCCGTCAGAAGGCGGCTGCCGAGGCGGCTGCAAAGCGAGACGCAGAAAACAAGGCCCGGCGTGATGCCGAGGCAAAGGCCAAGCGTGAGGCTGAGGAGAAGGCCAAGCGTGAGGCAGAGAAACAGGCTCGTGCCGCTGCCGAGGAAGCAAGGGCTGCTGAGGAGGCCGCAAGAAAGGCCGCTGCTGAGCAACAGAGAGCAGAGCAGGCGGCAAGAGAGGCCGAGGCTGCACGAGTGGCGGCGGAACGTAAGGCGGCAGCCGACGCACAACGACGTGAGAGAGAAGCCGAAACCGCAGCAAGGGAAGAGACCAGGGCGGAATCAATGTCTGTCGTCGATAGACAAATCAGCGGGAGTTTCGAGAGCAACAGGGGAAGGCTGCCCATGCCTGTCACTGGCTCATACAAGATTGTCAGCCATTTCGGACAATACAATGTCGAAGGACTGCCCAATGTGCAACTTGACAACAAAGGCATCAACATACAGTGCCAACCAGGCGCCAGCGCACGCTCCATCTTCGACGGTGAGGTCGCTGCCGTTGCCAGCGTGGCAGGGCAATTGGTGGTGATGGTGCGCCATGGAGATTTCATCTCCGTATATTGCAACCTCAAGAATGTCGTGGTGAGAAAGGGACAACAGGTGACAACAAGACAGGTCCTCGGAACCGTAGGACAGGACAACATCCTGCAATTCCAACTCAGAAGGGACATTCAAAAACTCAACCCGGAGGTTTGGTTGGGTAGATGAAAAAAATCGGAATACCCTGATTGCTCAGAATATTCCGATTACTCCGATTATTCAGATTTCTCAGAACACTCTGGATAACAACCATCCAGTTTCACGCCATCGAGCAGACAAATGTATTGCTCGATGGCGTCTTCTATCTCATGGAGGCAGATGAACTCGTCGGCGGAATGTGAGCGGGAGGATTCGCCGGGGCCCATCTTCAACGACGGGAATGGCATCAGCGCCTGGTCGCTCAACGTGGGAGAGCCGAAAGGCTGCTTGCCCATCGCCACACAGCGCCTCACCACGGGATGGTCAAGGGAGATGGACGATGACTTCAGACGGAACGAGCGCGCCTTCACCTCGCTGCGCACATGGGTGCGGATGATGTCGAACACCTCCTCGTTGGTGTATAATTCATTGGTACGCACGTCGATCACGGCTGTGCAGGTGTCGGGGACGACATTGTGCTGGGTGCCGGCATTCAGCACGGTGACGTTCAGCAGCGTGGGACCAAGAAGGGGACTCACCTTCTCGAAGCGGTGCTCACGAAGCCACAGCAGGTCGTCTAGCATCAGGTAGAGCGCGTTCACGCCTTCACCCCGGGCGGCATGCCCCGACTTCCCATGTGCCACCATGTCGACCACCATCAAACCCTTTTCCGCCACGGCAGGCTGCATCCCCGTGGGTTCGCCCACCAACGCCATGTCGATACGTGGCAGCAGGGGAAGCGCGTGACTCAGACCATTGGCACCCGACACCTCCTCCTCGGCGGAGGCTAAGTAGACCAGGTTGTAGGGCTGGCGTGTCCCCGACAGATGGATGAACACCTGGAGCAGCGACACCAGGCCGCCGCCACAATCGTTGCTTCCAAGGCCATAAAGGCGGTCGCCTTCAATGTCGGCGCTGAACGGGGAACGGGTCCATGAAGACACGGGGCGCACGGTGTCCACATGGGCGTTCAGCAGCAACGTGGGGCGTGACGGGTCGTAGTCGGGAGCGATGGACCATACGTTGTTCTTTTCACGTCGGGGCGACAGGTTGGCGGATGAGAGAGCAGACTCTAGCAGGTCGGCGGCGGCTCCCTCCTCACGACTTACACTTGGAGTGGCAATAAGTTTACGGAGCAGGGAAACAGCACTTTCTGAATAATTGTTTGGCATGGCGTTGGTAATGGTTTTGTGGTTGAGCCTCTTCGTGCTATGACAATGTCAGCGCTTGCGGAGAAGGCTTATGATTTTGCAAATTTAAGGCATACCTTCCACATAACAAGTGGTTTGGAGGCATGAATGTATGTTAAAATTTGTAAAATGACATTCAACAAGCATAAAATTTTATATTTTTACCACGTCTAATCACAGATGAATGTTTGTTTGACAGGGCATTCGCGACAAGGACACGCTTTTTCAACTATTTCAAACCATGCAATTATGAGATATCTCTCTCTTGCCATAGCCTTGTGGTTGGCGACTTTGAGCGCTTCCGCTGGCGACGACTTGACATCATCCGGGAAAGACGGGGGCAATCCCGCCACTTCCTTAGACGGGAAGAATCCCGTCTCTACAGTGCTCACAGACGGCGATGTGCTGCAGGCCATGCGCCGCGCCACGCAATATATGATGGATGTGGCATCCTACAACGGAGGATTCGTGTGGAACTACCTGCCCGATTATTCACGACAATGGGGAGAGTTGGAGGCGCGTCGCACCATGGTGTGGCTGCAGTCGCCTTCCACGCCCGATATGGGGCAGGTGCTGCTCGACGCCTACCATGCCACCAACGATGAGTATTATTATGAGTGTGCCGAATGCGTCGCCTTGTGCATCATGCAAGGACAGCTCCCTTGCGGCGGGTGGAACTACATGTTCGACCTCGAGCCAGAAGACTCCCTTAAGACATGGTATGACACCGTAGGAAAACAGGCTTGGAGACTGGAGGAATTCCAGCATTATTACGGCAACGCCACCTTCGATGACAAGGCCACCAAGCATTGCGCAGAATTCCTCTTGAGGATCTATTTGGAGAAGCACGACAAAACCTTCCTCGCACCATTGGAAAAAGCTATCGACTTCTTCGTGGAAAGCCAGTACCCCAATGGCGGATGGCCGCAGAGGTATCCCCTCATGAACGACCATCCCTTCAAGGGAAAGGCCGACTACACATCCTTTGTCACCCTCAACGACGATGTGATGGAAGAGAACATCGACTTCCTCCTGCAGTGTTACACCTCGCTGGGAAGGGAAGACCTGAAGCAACCCATCCTCAAGGCTATGCACCTCTTGAGAGACCTCCAGCAGAAGCCACCTTTGGCTGGGTGGGCCGACCAATACACCCCCGACGACCTCAAACCCGCACATGCACGCTCTTACGAGCCTAGAGCCATCAATACAGCGACCACCATCGCCATGGCCAACAAAATGATGGAGTTCCACTCCCTTACGGGCGACCCTTCTTTTCTCAACGGCATACCCGATGCCATAAGATTCCTTGAAAGCCAGCAACTTCCTGACGATGTCGTGAAGAAGGTGAGCCGCTTCCAGTTGATGGGAGGTGATGCCATGATGCCCAGGTTTGTCAATCCCGACAACGGAAGGCCGCTCTACGTTCATCGCAAAGGTTCCAACACTGGCAATGGCACTTATTACACTGATGAGAACCCTGAGATGACCATCGCCCATTACAATTCATTCGCCACCGTCAACATTTCGCGACTGAAGACTGCTCTGGAAAGGGAAAGGAAAAAGGTGAGAAAGGACCTCGAGCGCAACTCCCCCTTGGCCCATGCCAAGACGGCAGGGCCGAAGACCTGTTATTTCGACCTCCGTGCGGAATACAGAAGGAGAGGGGTTCCATTGGCAAGCGTTTCTGAGGTGGTGGCATTCCCAGATGCTGAGGGGCGCTGGCTCTCACCTTTGAGACAGGTGTCCAATCCCTACAAACCATTGCCCCAAAACATGGCACCGAGTGAGGATATGACCTATGCACAGACGATGGTGGGTGATGAATACGACACTTCGCCGTATGAGAGCAAAGAGGTCATGGGCATCTCCACACGCACCTACATCCAGAACATGGCAACGCTGATTGCCAGTTTGAAACCGACGAGCGTCACCCTGTCAGGACTCGACCCCGAACGTTTCGTCTCCACCGTGGAAGGAAAACCTACCGCACTCTATGTCTTGACGAACAACCATATGGAGGCTTGCATCACCAACTATGGGGCAAGAGTAGTCTCACTGATGACACCCGACAAGAACGGGGTGTTGCAGGATGTGGTGCTAGGCTTCGACAACATCGACGACTACCATCTCTTCAAGCAGAATTTCGGAAGTGTCGTCGGGAGATATGCAGGACGCATCAAGGATGCACATTACACCCTTGACGGGAGACAGGTGGAATTGCAAAAGACAGGGGCGAACATCTCACACGGAGGATATCCTGGCTTCGCCGACAGGGTGTGGGACGTGCTGGAGCATAACGACAGCACGCTGAAACTCAAATTGGTGTCGCCCAACGGGGAGAACGGATTCCCTGGGACGTTGGAGGTCGTCGTCACTTACCAACTCACATACGATAATGCTCTCACCGTGGAATATGAAGCCGTCACCGACCAACCCACTGTCGTCAACCTCACCAACCACACCTTCTTCAACATTTCCGGGAATCCTGCTGCGCCGGTGCTGTCGCAATTGTTGAAGGTTGATGCAAAATACATCGCCACTTATGACAAGAATAAGAATCTCGACGGGAATTTCATGAAGGTGAAGAACACCCCCTTCGATTTCTTGTCACCCAAGGCGATAGGCACCGACATAGACATCTTCGACGAGCAGATGAGAATCACCAAGGGATACGACCATTCCTTTGTCTTAAGGCATCCCGGCGACCTGAAGAAACCCGCTGCAATCCTCTTCGACGAGCAGAGCGGACGCACTCTGAGCGTCTATTCCACGGAGCCTGCAATGCACGTATATACAGCAAACGGGTTGGATGGCTCGTTGGTGGGGAAGAACGGTGTCGAATACCAGAAGCAAACTGCCATATGCCTGGAAACCATGCACCTCGCAGACAGTCCCAACAACCCCGTTTTCCCATCCACCGTGTTGAGGCCGGGAGAAACCTATAAGTCGAAAACCATCTTCTTGTTCTCTGACAAAACGCATAAGAAACGAAACCTCACCAGTTCCATACTCATGTATGGCACTGCGGCAAGCCTCACCGGACTGGGAATCGTGGGCGTAGTCTCGCTCACCAAGTGACAGGAAGGCGTGACCAGGGATAGGTCTCCCAAAAGCCAGGAATGTCCCGTGCTGAAACCGGTGCGGCTGGAGGGACGGGGCTTATGCCTGCCCGAAACACCCGCCCGAAACGCCAGGAATGTCCCGTGCTGAAACCGGTGCGGCTGGAGGGGCGGGGCTTATGCCTGCCCGAAACACCCGCCCGAAACGCCAGGAATGTTTTGGTCAAAAAAGATTTCGCTTTTTTTGTGGGTTCGTATAATTTCACTAACTTTGCACTTGTCATCTCGTAATCATCAGATTACCCAGATTGCTCAGAATAGAAAACATTTCCTAATAACTGCATCATGTTTAGCAAAGAGACATACGTCAGACGACGTGCTGAATTGAAAAAACTGGTTGGCGAAGGCATCATACTGCTCTTCGGCAACAACGAGTCGCCGTGCAACTATCCCGCCAACAGTTACTATCCGATGCGCCAAGACTCATCCTTCCTCTATTATTTCGGTCAGAAACGTGACGGCCTGGTGGGCGTCATCGACATCGACAACGATGTGGAGACACTCATCGGCGATGACATCGACATAGAGGACATCGTGTGGTATGGCAGCGTGGAAAGCGTGGCAGACCTCGCCGCACAGGTGGGAGTGGACAACTCTGCCCCCATGGCGACCTTGAAAACCCTCTGCGACGCCGCCAAAGGCCGCACCATACATTTCCTGCCGCCTTACCGCCACGACATCAAGATTCAACTGATGGACCTGCTTGGCATACACCCTTCACAACAAAAGGCTGCTGCTTCAATGCCGCTCATCCGCGCCGTGGTGAAGATGCGCTC
Organism: Prevotella sp.; assembly: GCA_017524385.1. Taxonomy (GTDB): domain Bacteria; phylum Bacteroidota; class Bacteroidia; order Bacteroidales; family Bacteroidaceae; genus Prevotella. The sequence goes on along the minus strand of JAFWSS010000026.1, from coordinate 2,634 downwards.
CACAAAGGAGCCACAGGAAATCGACGCCATCACCGACGCATGCGCAATAGGATACAAGATGCACACCACGGCGATGAAACTCATACGCCCCGGTGTGACAGAGAAATACATCGGAGGACAGGTTGATGGCATCGCCCACTCCTACGGGGCGATGGTCAGTTTCGCCACCATCTTCTCACAGCATGGGGAGATCATGCACGGCAACCCCTCCAACGCACCATTGGAGGCCGGGCGACTCGCCCTCTGCGACTGCGGTGCCGAGACCATGGAGCACTATTGCTCCGACAATACCCGCACCATGCCCGTGAGCGGGAAGTTCACACAACGTCAACTCGACATCTACTCCATCGTCGAGGCTTGCCACGACTATGTGCTCGAGGTGGCACGTCCCGGTGTGAAATACATGGATGTGCATTTCGCCGTCTGCCGCATGATGACCGACCGCTTGAAGGAGTTGGGGCTGATGCGTGGCGACACCGAGGAGGCCGTCAGGGCCGGTGCCCATGCCATGTTCCTCCCTCACGGCCTGGGGCATATGATGGGCATGGATGTGCATGACATGGAGGGTCTCGACCAAATCAACGTGGGTTTCGACGAGGAGACGAGACCCATCCTCGACCAGTTTGGCACCAACTGCCTCCGCATGGGACGTCGCTTGGAGGAAGGCTTCGTTGTCACCGACGAACCAGGCATCTATTTCATCCCGGCGCTTATCGACGACTGGAGGAAGAGCGGGCATTGTGCCGAGTTCCTCAACTTCGACCTCCTGGAGACCTACAAGGACTTCGGTGGCATACGCATCGAGGACGACGTGCTCATCACCGCCGACGGCTGCCGATTCCTTGGCGAGGAGCGCATCCCCTACCATCCCAAGGACGTGGAAGAATACATGGCCTCGCACACCATGGCATAGCAGGGCATCTGGAAAGTAAGGGAGACTTTGGAATCTCCTGTTCCCGCCTATATCCTCTTAGAAAAAACACCATAAATAATAATAAGAATATGAGAAAAATCATCATGATGGCCCTGTTGGCAACCTTTGCCATCGGTGCCAACGCACAAGAGAAGAAGAACAACAAACCCGTTTTCACCACGGTGAAGGAAATCCCCATCACCAGTGTCAAGGACCAGAATCGTTCCGGTACTTGTTGGGATTACTCCACACTGAGTTATTTCGAGGCGGAAATCCTCAAGGCCACAGGCAAGACCTACGACCTCTGCGAGAGTTTCGTGGCCAACAAGACTTATATGGATCGCGCCATACAGGTGGTGCGCCTGCACGGTGACTGCCAGTTCTCACAGGGTGGCAGCGCCTACGACGTGCTTTACGTCTTGAAGAACTACGGTATCTGCCCGGAGGATGCCATGCCTTTCCCCGGAAGCCTCTATGGCGACTCTCTCAACAACTTCACCGAGTTCTTCAGCCTGATGTCGCCCTATGTGGACGCTGTGGCGAAGAACAGCGCCAGCAAGATTTCCACCCAGTGGAAGCCAGGCCTGCAAGGCATTCTCGACGCATATCTGGGAGAGTGCCCCGAGGAGTTCACCTTTGAAGGCAAGAAGTACACACCGGAAACCTTCGTGAAGAGCCTCGGCATCAACCTCGACGACTATGTGTCCATCACAAGCTACACCCACAAGCCCTTCTACACACAGTTCCCCGTGGAGGTGCAGGACAATTGGCGCAACCCGCTGTCTTGGAACCTTCCCATGGACGACATGATGCGCATCATTGATAATGCCGTGGCGAATGGATACACCGTGGCATGGGGTGGAGATGTCTCAGAGGACGGCTTCACTCGCAAGGGCCTTGCCTATGCCATCGACACAAAGGGAACCAGCCTTGTCGGCAGCGACATGGCTCGTTGGCTGAAACTCTCACGTGTGGAGAAGACCAACCTCCTCGACTCCCTGGGATGCCTGGTGCCGGAACTCACGCCAACACAGGAGCGCCGTCAGATGCGCTATGACAACTGGGAACTGACCGACGACCACGGCATGCTCATCTACGGTCTCGCCAAGGACCAAAACGGCAAGGAGTACTATATGGTGAAGAACTCTTGGGGTGAGGCTGGCGACTACAAGGGCATCTGGTATATGACCAAGGCCTTCATCGCAGACAACACTATGGACTACCTGGTCAACGTCAACGCCATACCCAAGGACATACTCAAGAAAATGAAGGACGCCCGCAAAAACCAGCCTTTGGGCGACTAATCAACTTAAGAGACATCCCTCCCATGGGAAACAAGCCAAAGGTCGAGCAAGGAATAGTTCGACCTTTGGCTTGTTTGTGACAATAAGCAAATCCTATCGGGGCATGCAACCCTCTGCTTTCGGTTTCGACTTATTGCTTGGATATGCAGGTGATGGAGATTTCTGACAAGGCTGTTTGCGGATAATCACAGGGAATAATTCCTGACAGCTGTTTCAAATCTTTTCGATTTCCTCTATTGAAAGTCCGGTGGCATCTATGATAGTATTGCTAGGGATACCCATTTCTTTCATTTTGCGCGCCACATCTTGTATTCCTTCAGCTCTTCCTTCAGCTCTTCCTTCAGCTCTTCCTTCAGCTCTTCCTTCAGCTCTTCCTTCAGCTCTTCCTTCAGCTCTTCCTTCAGCTCTTCCTTCAGC
>JAFWSS010000025.1 GCA_017524385.1 Prevotella sp. | reverse complement strand
GGCCAACCAGGTGCGTGCCGGCATCGACGCCAGCAAAATCGCCAACACCGACGAGATGCAGCACATCAAAGGTGAGGCCACCTGCCTCAAGGCTTACAGATACTACCTCATGTGCAACTTCTTCGGCGACGTGCCCTACTATGACGTGGCTGCCAAGTGGGGTGAGGAAATCGACAAACCCCGCACCGACAAGAACATCGTCTACAGCCGTGTCCTCCAACAACTGGTCGACATCGAACCAAATATGAAATGGAGCGACGTGAACACCGGCGGCATCGAGCGCATGAACCGCGACTTCGCCATCGGACTCATCGCCCGCATCGCACTCTTCCGCGCCGGCTATGGCATGACGAAGGACGGCACGATGAAGCGTGCCGACGAATACCTCGACGTTGCAGGCAACCCCGACCTCGCTGTCACCTACAAGGATGTGACCGGAGCAGAGAAGACCGCCCGCACATACACCGAGTACTACCAGATGGCCAAGGACTACTGCCAGAAACTTATCCAACTGAAACCACGCGAGTTGTATCCCAACTTCGAGCAGTCGTTCATCAACGAGATGAACTACACCGTCGAGAACAATGCAGAGGTGCTCTATGAAGTGGCCTTCGTGCAGAACTACGGTGGCGACATCGGCTGGAGCTTCGGCGTGCCCAACACCGGCAGCAACGTGAATGGCACCACCACCGCACAGGTGGCCATGACCCCGACTTTCTACATGTCGTTCGCCGACAATGACGTCCGCCGCGATATCGACGTGGCCAAGTATGCCCATGAGAACGACACCGTGAAGGCTGCAGCCTCCACCGGCTTGCATGCCGGCAAGTGGGACCGCGCCCGCGCCGCCCACGACCTGGGTTCCGGCTCGTCGAAGGGAACAGGCATCAACTATCCGCTGATGCGCTACTCCGATGTGCTGCTGATGCTGGCTGAGGCAGAGAACGAGTTGAACGGACCCACCGTCCTTGCCAAGGAGCAGTTGCTCAAGGTGCGCGCCCGCGCCTTCGCCAACAGCCCCACCTTCGGCACCGACGTGAACGACTACGTGGCCAAGCTCAACACCAAGGAAAGTTTCTTCAACGCCATCGTCGATGAGCGTGCATGGGAATTCGGCGGCGAGGCCATCCGCAAGTTCGACCTCATCCGCTGGAACCTCTATGCCAAGAAGATCGAGGAAGCCATGCGCACCGCCCTCTGCTGGGGCATCGCCACCAACGAGGACCTCATCAGCGACCCCGCCGTGCTGGCGCGCTTCCCCGAGGCTGTCAACTACACCACATGGGCCGACCGCCTCTACTACGTGAAGAGCGGCAAGGAGAACCTCAAGAGCGACATCAAGTGGTATAACGAGAAATACAAGGCCGACCTCGACGACGCCACGATGACCGCCGAGGGATGGCAGAAGGTGAACTGGGGTTCGAACATGATCAAGCGCACACGCACCTATGTGTATAATGGCAAGGACTACGGCACCACCACGCCGACGAAGGCCACCAACGCCGACGGCTCCGTCACATACACCTTGGGCGCTGCTCCCAACACCACCACCGTGACCGTCCAGGCTGGAGAGCCCACAGGCATCATCCGCAAGGATGTCTATGCCGCCAGCGACTACTACACACGCCTGTATCGCGGCTATTCCAACGGTGCACTGACCGGCAACGGCATCGTGCCCTACCTGCTCCCCATCACCACCGAGACACTCTCTGCCAGTTCGGTCCTCGACAACGACGGCTACCACATCCTTGACGCCAACATGGAGAAAGGAACGAATGTCGAAGTGGCAACGATAGAAAAAGAATATAAATAAACAGGAAACAAAATGAGAAAGATATATAAGACCATGCTGCTGCTCCTTGCAGCAACCGCAGGAATGGGAACGTTTGTCAGCTGTAGCGACGACGACGATCTCGCCAAGGCCGATGCACTCTTCCGTCCGATCATCACAGACGACAACATCGAGATGGGTCTGGATGACAACCTGGTTCCCTATATGAATGTGAAGTGGGACAACTACACCGACGCCAACCAATACACGGTCAGCGTGGAGCCGGTAGACGCCAGCGTTGCACCCAAGACCATCACCACCAGCGAACTCTCCTGCCATTTCGACGGACTGGAGTATGACAAGGAGTATTTCGTCTACATCAGCGCCACCAACACGACCACAGGCCTGAGTTCAAAGGCCTACTCGCTGACTGCCATCACTCCCGACTATCCGACAAACCTCTCCACCATCCAGACGACCGACATCATCGACATCGCCGCCCGCGTGCGCTGGACGCCCGGCGTGTATTATGACCGCCTGCGCGTACTCGACGACGATGGCGAAGTGGTGACAGAGGTGGCTCTCACCGAAGAGGACAACGCCGCAGCACAGAAGGTGGTCTACGGACTCAGCCCCAAGACCAGCTACCGCGTGGAAGCCTACACCGGCGACAGCTACAAGGGAAAGAAGCGCTTCACCACCGCTGCCTCAGAGAATTTCTCCGGAGAGGTGATCGACCTGCGCGGACTCGATGAGGACAAGGCATGGAAATGGTTCTCCACAGGCTCCGGTTCCGCCTATGCCAACACCCTCGACTCGCTCATCAAGACCGAGTACCAGGACAAGGACATCACCGTCATCCTTGAGGGTGGCACACGCTACCGCATCTCCACCATCGAACTTCCCGCCACCGCAGGCACCATCACCTTCGTCACAGGCCTGAGTCTCGCCGGCGAAGCACAGATGGGCGTGGAGGGCAACTTCCGCGTGGCAGGCAGCTCCAATGTCAACGGCATCGTGTTCAACAAGATAGCCTTCACCGACACGGATAGCAAGCCGCGCACCGACAGCCACTACGGCGCCACCTACATCTTCAACCTCAATCAGACGGATGGCAACATCGGCACGTTGAAATTCCAAGACTGCAGCATCAAGTACAAGCGTGGCATCTGCCGCATACAGACGGGCGCCACCATCGAGAACGTCATCATCGACAACTGCGTCATCGACTCCATCAGCGGCTACGGCATCACCAATGCCGACAATGCGAAGGCTGACATCCAGAACATCAAGATCACCAACACCACGGTATCCAACGCCGAGAAAATCTGCGTGGGCACCAAGGGCTTGCAGCCCAACTCCCTGGTGGTGGAGAACTGCACCTTCGTCTACACCGTGGCCGACGCCAAGCCGTTCTTCGACTTCAAGTCGGGCAACTGGAGCACATTCAAGGACAAGTTCATCTTCAAGAACTGCCTCATCGGCATGGCAGGGCGCAACAAGGAAGAGTTGGCCACCACCGGCATCTCTGGCTGGAGCGGCGACCTCCAACCCGAATGCTCCGACATCTACTACACCAGCGACCTGTTGTGGCAGCCGGTTTCCGAGGAAGACCCGTCGCCAAGGGCTGCCTTCCCAGGCACCACGCTGTCGACAAACACCGCTCAGACTTTCCAAGACGCTGCTTCAAGCAACTTCAAGGTGATCACCAACGAACTGGGTGGCACGAAACCCAAACCCGGCGACCCACGCTGGTATTAATCCCTACAGCATCGCTGAACTATCAAGCACGCATCCTTCCTCAGGGTGCGTGCTTGTTTTTTATAAAACCAACTTGTGATGGTCGCTTTCTCGTGGTATTCGAATTCGTGGCGACAGGCCGCCAGGTTGGTATAATAGACACTTGACAACATATGGAGCTTTGATTCTGACTATGGATTTTTTCGTGTCCACTGCTTGCCTTAGCATTTCCGGCCTTTTCAGCATAAGATTTTCAACAGCCTTGCTTTTCTTCCTTGAATCCATCATTGGAATTATTGCCATATACTTGATTTACAGACTAAAGAAAACAGGTTATTACATACTATGGATTGAAGTGTTGTTGTTTACCATGGCAAGTGTCACTTTGTGGTCGGTTAAGCATAGGGTCATCGGGGCAATCGGGACGCTCATCGTTTTATCAGTTATGTTTCCGCTGTTTATAGAGATATTTTTACCTTATTTTCAGCGGAAACCTAAATAAAATGGCATATTTCCGCTGACTATAGAGATATTTTTATTATATTTGCAGCGGAAATCAAATTTGAGTAATACATTTATGATTATAGGACGTGAAAAAGAACAACGTGAATTATTGAGTCTCCTTGAAAGAGAAGAGTCACAGTTCTGCGCTGTTTATGGCAGGCGACGTGTGGGAAAAACATACCTCATCCGTGAAACTTTCAACTACCAGTTCTGCTTCCAACACACAGGGTTATCCAATGGGACGCTTCGCCAACAATTGACGGCATTCCGCAACTCCCTGGTGGCTGCCGGAATGAAATGCGCCATACCAAAGACATGGATTGACGCCTTCGAGTTGCTGAAACAACTCATCAACGCAGCCCCGGCAGGTAAAAAAGTTCTTTTCATCGATGAACTACCTTGGATGGACACACCCAAGGGCAATCTGATTGGCGCATTGGAAAACTTCTGGAATGGATGGGCAACAGCACGCCGCGAAAAGGACATCGTGCTGATAGTATGCGGAAGTGCCACCCCATGGATTAGCAAGAAACTTATGAAGGACAAAGGTGGTCTTCGCGGACGACTGACCAACCGCATAAAACTCGTTCCCTTCACGCTCCATGAGTGCGAACTTTTTGCCAAGGGTTCCAACCTTGCCTATGGCCGAAAGGACGTATTGGAATTATACATGATTTTTGGCGGCATACCCTACTACTGGAGTTTCTTGAAGAAAGGGTTAAGCGTAGCGCAGAATGTCGACCAATTGTTTTTCTCAGAAACGGCACAACTGCGTGACGAGTTTGAGGCACTTTATTCTATTTTGTTCAAACGCCCGGAGAATTACCTCAAAGTCATCGAATGCCTGAGCGACGGAAGAAAGTCAGGAATGACGAGGGAGGAGATTTTGGCGGCGAGCAAACTTTCAGACGGAGGTACATTCTCCATCATACTAGAGGAACTGGAAGAGTGTGGTTTCATCCGTCGCTTTGCTTCTGTAGATACAGCAGAGACAAATGCATTATATCAGTTAATAGACAACTATACCCTTTTCTATTACCTCTGTATCAAGAAGAATGCCTTCAGTGATGAGCATTTTTGGTCGAACACCTTCACATCTTCATCCCATAACACGTGGAAAGGCCATGCCTTTGAACGTGTATGCCTCCAACATATCCCCCAGATAAAATCCGCTCTTGGTATCTCAGGAGTTCAAACAAACGTGTGTTCATGGTTCGCACGTGGGTCAGCCCAACAACGTGGTGCGCAGATTGACTTGGTAATGCAACGTGCCGACGGCTTTACTGATATCTTTGAAATGAAGCATTCCACAAACGTCTTCACTATAGACAAGGATTATGCCAATGACCTGCAAAACAAGCTTGAAGCATATCGGAAACTATCGAAAGACAAGCGTACCCTTCACCTTGTCATGGTAACGACGAATGGCGTTATACACAACAGCTACTACAATATGGTACAATATGAGGTGACCATGGATGACCTGTTTGCCTTATGAATCCCGACTGGGAAAAGCAGTGTTTTTTTTCATTCCTTCATACAAGGATTGAGTATTTGCTGCATTATAAGAAAAAGACTATCTTTGCAAGCGATATGCATTTAAACAGATACAAGGACTTGAAAAAGTACAGGCTGATACTTGCCTTCATAATGGTTGTAGTGCAGCATGTTGGGGCTCAGGAATATTTTTCCTCTGCTTCCGACCATGCCCGTCTTTATGTGGGGGCGGTAGAGCCACAGTATCAAAAAACGTTGTGGCATGACATCCCATATTACAATGGCACCACCAATTTTCATAGAGGCCGCATCAGCTACCACGGTGTGGTTTATGACGATGTGCAACTGCGTTTCGACCAATTCAAGCAGTGTGTTGTCGTCCTTCCTCCCGAGGAAAGAGTGGTGTGTCTCCCTGACCAGGATTTCGTTGATTGGTTTGAGATGGATGAACACAAGTATGTGCATGACCCGGAGGATGGCACACGTTACGCGGCCTTGCTTTGCGACGGAGGCACCAATGGTGTGCGTCTGTATCATTGCGTATGGAAGGTTGATGGTGGCGACAAGTCTTTTGGAGGAGGGAAATACCAGAAGACCCTTTATGTCAAAGAGCAATATACACTTATGACTCCCGACGGAGTGATGCATCATGTGAAACGTGCATCGGATGTGGCCAAACTCTTTCCAGAACAAAGCAGGCAGATAAGACAGTTTGCGAAGAACAACCGCCTTTCCTTCACACAGGGTGAGCGTGAGGAAAGCCTTGTGAAAGTGGTAGAAAGTGTTTCTGGTTCTCCCACCCCCTACCCTCATCTCCCCTCCGTTGCTGCCGATGGTGAATCGGAAAGGCTACAGGCAGGCGAACTCCGCCCGGGAATGGAAGAAAAAAGCCATACGGACCTGCCGACAGCCTCAAGCATGCCTATTGATGAAACGAAAATTGTTGCCGGCATCCCTGTGCTTGATAACGATTCGGTTGCAAAGGCTGTTGCCACGGCAAGTACGAAGGTCTATGTGGTGCCGGGAGTGAAGAAGGCAAGGGCAAGCATAGCCGACGACCAAGAACTTGCAGAGATAGTGGTTGTGGGAGGACGGCAGTCGGCAGTGAACAACATGATGGTCAGTTCCGAGAAGTTCAAGCCAGAGGCTCTGAAAAACATCCCGTCTGCCTTTGGCGAGTCGGATATCTTGAAGATAGTGCTCACCATGCCAGGCGTCACCACCGTTGGAGAGGCTTCAAGCGGGTATAATGTGCGAGGCGGTGCAACAGACCAGAACCTCATCCTTTTGGATGGTGGCACGGTGTATAATCCGTCACACCTGTTCGGACTCTTCACCTCGTTCAATTCTGATGCGGTGGAGGACGTGGAACTGTTCAAGGCAAGTATTCCCGTGGAATATGGAGGCAGGATAAGCAGTGTGTTGAAAGTGACCTCGAAGGAGGCCAACATGCAGAAATTCACGGGTTCGGCAAGCATTGGTGCGCTTACCAGCAAGGCGAATGTCGAGATACCTCTCGTCAAGGAACATGTCTCGCTGCTGTTGAACGGCCGAATGACTTACAGCGATTGGATTCTCAAGCAGTTGCCTGAGGAAAGCGGCTACAAAAACGGCAAGGCCAACTTCCAAGACCTTGGTGGCGTGCTGACATGGAAGCTCAATAGCATGCATCGCCTCAAGGTATATGGATATTGGAGCAATGACAGGTTCTCGTTCAGCTCGCAGGACAAATATGGCTATCAAAACCGTAACGTCTCTGCGGAATGGCGCTCCATCCTGAATGAAAGGATGACCGCCACGATTTCCGCCGGCCTTGACCACTACGACTATTTCAACGAGGACAGGAACATCCCCTCCATGGCAGGCCGATTGAGTTTCGGCATCGACCAACTATGGGGCAGGCTGCATTTCCGCCAGCGACTGTCTGAGAAGCAGGCCCTCTCCTACGGCCTGTCCATACAGCACTACAATGTGCAGGCTGGCAAGTACGAGCCTGTGGGCGAGGAATCATGCATTACGACAGACCAGATCCAGAAAGAAAAGGCACTGGAGAGTGCCGCATATATGGACTACGAACGTTCGCTCACAGAAAAGCTGTCGGTATCCGCCGGCTTGCGGTATTCCATATTCAATGCGCTTGGTCCTCGCGACGTGAATCATTATGGTGACGGTGAACTTCCGGCTGAGGGGAACTTGTTGGAGACACGTCGCGAGACAGGTGTCATCAAGACCTACCATGCTCCAGAGCTACGCCTGTCGGCACGCTATGCCCTACGGGAAAACCTTTCCATAAAGGCTGGTTTCAACACGATGCACCAGTATATCCATAAAGTGTCGAACACCTCGATCATGTCGCCCACCGATATATGGAAGCTGTCCGACCTGAACATCAAGCCCCAGAATGGCTGGCAGGTGGCGGCCGGCATCTATCACGAGACAGCCGACAAGAAATACGAGTTCTCGGCTGAGGCATACTACAAGCATGTCAGCGATTATCTCAATTATCGCAGTTCCGCCGTCCTGTTGATGAACCACCACCTTGAGACCGACGTCATCTCGACCAAGGGGCGGGCATACGGCATAGAACTTCAGGCGAAGAAGCCTTTTGGCAAGTTGAACGGATGGGTAAGCTATACATTCTCACGCTCTTTGCTGCGTCAGGATGACAAGCGAGTGGCCATGCCCCTGAACAATGGTGACTGGTACTCTTCGGAATATGACAGGCCCCACGAGGTAAAAGCCGTGCTCAACTACAAGTTCACCGAGAGATACAGTTTCTCAAGCAACTTCAACTATGCCACTGGCCGCCCGACAACGTTGCCCGCAGGCAAATATTTCGACTCGCATGTCTGGAGGTACATGCCATACTATACCGACCGCAACACATACCGCATTCCCGACTACATGCGTTTGGACCTCGCGTTCAACATCGAACCGACCCATAAACTGACAAGCTTCCTTCACACGTCGTTCTCCATAGGCGTATACAATGCCCTTGCACGCAAGAATGCCTATAATGTCTATTATGTCACCGAAGGAGAGGAAATAAAAGGGTACAAGTTGTCTGTGTTTGGCACTGCCATCCCTTATGTCTCACTTAACATACGATTCAACTAAGACATGATGAAACTGAAATCGCTATATCCACTGCTATGCCTGATGGTCGGCGTGTTCATGCCATCGGGCTGTATTGAAGAATATGAGGCAGACATCCCTGCAGGCAATTCCGACTTGCTCGTTGTTGAAGGCACGATATGTTCCAACAAATTGAATCAATTCATCCTGTCGCGTACCCAGTCGGTCTATTCTTCCGACAAGACTCTGATGGCAAGGGGGGCGAAAGTCTCTGTTCGCGGGAGCGACGGCTCTGTATTCGACACACAGGAGAACGACGGTTGTTACACTTGCCGGATTGGCACCCTCTCTCCCGAGGTGGATTATCTCCTGCATATCGAGATTGATGGCGAGGTCTATGAATCAGAGCCACAGAAACCTCTTCGCACCGAAGGGATAGCTGATGTAAGGGGAGTGCAGAACACTCCTGAAAGCAACATTGAGGTGCTCGTCACTCTTGACGAACCATTTGAGCCAGGCAAGGTGAATTACTATTCTTGGACATACGATGAGACATGGGAGGTGCATTCCGACTACTCGACCCACGTCTATTTCGACACCGAAAAGATGAAGGCGGTCTTCAAGGCCGACCAGTTTCCCGAGCGTGGATGGAAGGATGCCACAGACTCGACCATCATGGTCGGTGCCAGCTCAAGTTATGAAGGACAGCACATCCGAAGGCTCAAGATATACGACATCGACCGCAGCAGCGAGCGTCTATGGCACAAGTATGGCTGCCTGGTGCACCAACGTGCCATCTCAAAGGCTGAGTATGAGTATGAACTCGCTCGTGACCAGGCAAGTTCGGAGATGGGTGGACTGTTCACTCCGCTGCCGTCGGCCCTGCCCACCAACATCCGTTGCCTCACGTCACACAAGCACGTGATAGGATTTGTGGGTTGCTCGCTGAATACGACAGATTACAGGTTTTTCCTCAATGCCAAGGATTTCTCCATCCACCGCCCTCCCATGAAAGATGCACGCACGTGGTTTGACGACACCAGCATGGCAGATTGCCTTCAGATGGTTGCCGAAGGCATGTACTTGTGTGAATGGGAAGACAAGCGTATGGAGCCTGGCGGCAAGTTACGGACGGCATGGGCTCCCGAAGGCCTGCTTGATGTCAGATACAAAGGTGCATATATCATGGAACCTGTTTTTTGGTCATTGGAAGAAGGCGATGGCGGACAGCAATCGTCTACAAACAATTAAGAAGATGAATATCAAATCAATCATATCACTGACAGCTGCGATGGTGCTCGCATTGAGTAGCTTTGCAGCGAATATGGAGACCGACCGCACATGGTATCTTGCCGGTGAGGCGATGAAAGTAAGCGTGACTGCCGACAACGCCTTGATTGCATACGCAGAACTGTGCGACACGCATGGGTTGGTGGCCGGTGTCGCTGTGGGTCTTGAAGACGGAAAGGGGACCGGCATCATCGAACTGCCTTCCCACCTCCATAGCGGATATTATGTGTTGTCTGCATACACTCGGGGCAGCACCCAAGTGGCCCATCAACTTGTCGCCATCGTGAATCCTCTCCACAAGAGCGGGGACGACGATATCGAATGGATGGAAATCAAACACCCCGACTCGTTGAGCCATGCTACCACAGGTGAAGGCCAACTGGTTGGCGACCGCAGACCGGGAGCGGAAGGAATCCCTGCTGCCTATTGGGTGGACGAGAAGGATGTCGATGTGCCTGAGGTGGAAGGGCACATCATCAAGGCGCGTGTCAAGAATGTCCACGAGGGTGATACGTTCAATGCCAGCCAGATTTGCCCTTCCATAAGCATCATAGGGAAACAGATACATTATTTTGAGGGGAAGATGGTCGACGACTCCACGGCTGTCTTCTATACCTACGGCATCCATGGCAAGCTACCATTGGTGCTGTCTGCCATATCATCCACAGGCGTGAGTCTGCCTATCGAAATGACAAGCCCGTTTGCCGCCTTGCTCCCGAAAAGGCTCCCGCATCTCGTGTTTCATTACAAACGCAGCGAGGTGGAAGCACGATCCATTGACATGCAACGCCATCAGATGGCCATCGCACCTGCCAAGCGTGGACCACAGTTGGGTGTTCAAACTGATGACACGGCGGAAGAAGGAGAACTATTAGACTATGACGCGACTGCGTTTGGCACCCAACCTTACCTGTCGTATGATCTTGACGAGTATCGTCAGTTTCTCTCCATCAGGGAGGTGCTACTCGAATATGTGAAGTGCATCAGTAGCAAGAATTTGAACGGCATTCCACACCTGATTTTCCAAAGCAAGCAGTTCTCCGACGATGGCTCATGGCCAACGTTGGTGCTCATCGACGGCATGCCTGTCTACGACATAGAGCGACTCCAAGATTATGATGCCCGCCGTGTCCATTACATCAACATCTATGGTGGACAATACACTTTTGGAAATGGAGTATACAACGGCATTCTGTCGTTTGTAACACGCTCCGGGCGACTTACCAACTATCCCACCGAACCCAACATGCAGTATCTGGTGTATGATTTTCCTAAGTGAAGCACAGGATTAGGGGAAGCGTCATCCGAAAAATGGGGAAAACGAATCAAAAACTCCGTCACCGTGATCCGCGTCACCGTGATCCGACGTCACCATGATCCGTTTACAATTTTTCCAAGTTTTCGTGGAGCCAGTCCATGCGTTTCAGCAGCCAGTTTTTCAGTTCTTCCGCCTCTTTGGCGTAGGTGTTTTTCACGCGTTCCTCTGATGCCGTCTTGCTGCAGAGGCAACCCCAGATGTGGTTGTCGAGCGGCACCTTGTCAGACAACAGGCGACAGGTGGCGTCGATGTGGTCGATGATGTCCTGGCGATGGTCGTAATAGACGGCAAAACGCTCCTTCACCTTTGCCACGAAGGCAGGGTCGTCGAAGAGGCGGCCATACCAGTCCGAGAACTTGATGTAAAAGTTTTTCGGATTGTTGATGAGCCAATCCTTGCTGTAGGGATAACCGCCGAAGGCGATGTCGAAATCCCATACCGGTCCCATCTTCAGTTTCCCTCCTGGCGAGAAATGCATGAAGCAACTGGTGTAGAATACGGCATCGCAGTTTTTCGCCATCTCGTTGACAAGATACCACTCCACAAAGGAATCCATGTCG
>JAFWSS010000024.1 GCA_017524385.1 Prevotella sp. | reverse complement strand
CTTCGGGGTTCGTTCAACATCAAACCAAGATATGACAATTCAATTATGAAGTAAAAAATCCTCACAAATGGAGGCATTTTGATGGAATCTTCATTTGATTGTCCATACATTTTTAAAAGAATCTACTGCAAATAATTGAATGCCAATATAACCGAACTTCCGAAACTTAAGTTATTATTTTACAAATTCCAATCTTCAACTCAATTTACGCAAGTAAGGGAAAATGAGGTTTGAAGAGGTCTTCCCAAAAGTATGGGGTAAATTACCCCCCAAAAAATAAAAAGCTGTAAAGGTGAGCAGATGTCCCTTTAACTCCTCTTTAACTCCTTTTTAACTCCCCTTTAACTCCTGAAAGTTGAGCAAATGAGAATTTTCAATCTTCAACCTTTTCCCATCCATTCCTTGCGCTCCCTCTCGTCCATTTTCTCGATGGCGTAGCGCAGGGTGGTGCGGGGCATCTCGTGGATGTGTTGTCGTAAAAAATCGCGTAACAGATCCATGCTGATGCGCTTTCCCATTTCGCGGAGCATCCATCCCACCGCCTTGTGCATCAGGTCGTGGGGATGCTGCAGGTGGAACTCGGCATAGCGGAGGCACCAAGACGGGTCGCCCTGCTGTGTGGTCTTCCAAGTGCTGACGATGCTCATCCGTTGGCGCCAAAGGTTGTCGCTCGTGGCGAGGTCGTCCATCACCTGTTGCTTGTCGCCGAGATGCGTGGGTAGCAGCAGCCAGTGACCAAGGATTTTTGGTGCAGAGAGATCCACCAGGTCCCAGTTGTTTGCTCGGTCGGCATAGGTCAGGTAGGTTGTCAAGATTTCGTCACGTTTTTTGATGGCGTTTTCATCGTTCTCCAAACGTTTGGTGGCCAACTTTCCAAACTTTGCCACCATCGCCAACAATCCCGCCAGGCGCACCTCGTGCCAACGAGAGGCCAGCAACTTCTGCACCTCGTCGAGGCTGATGTCTGCGGCAAATGCTTTCACTACTTCCCGCGTTTCAGGCACCTTCAATCCAAGGAAATCGTCGCCGTGGCCATAGTCGCTCGGTCCCGTCTTGAAAAACTTCATCAAAATCTCTCTCTGGTTTTCGTTGCGTTGCGCCACCATGAAGTCGATAATCTCTTTTGCGGTGGCCTCGCCGTGATATGTGATGGTTTGCATATTGTAATGATATTTCCGTATAAAACTGAATGCTTAGACTATTCAGACTATCTGACACTCTGACTATTCTGACCACTCAGACAGTTCTGACTAGTCTCATTTTGCATGTAAAGGTAAGAAATATTTTTGTTTCTGCCATCTAAAATGGAATGGTTTTGAATCTGGGAGAGAATCATATGGGCTGTCGTGATGAGACGGGATTTGCCACAGTCTTTCGTCCATGTTAAAATGACATGGTTTTTGGTGCCCGGGGGTGTATCTTTGCATCGTAACCCAAACCTTGTGGCAGATGAAAGAAATGAAGATGAAGTCCGCGCCGTGCCAAGCGACATTGTTGGTGCTTGTTTTTGTGATGATGCTTGTGCAGGCCTCCTGTATGACCAAAAAGACGTTGGCTGAACAAGTGGTGATCCATGACACGTTGAGGGAATCTCATACCGACACCGTGAGGCTGACCACTTATAGTTCCCGTGCCGACACCGTGAGAGAGAGCAAGGTGCAGGTCATCACCTTGCGTCAAGACTCAGCCCATGTCGACACCGTGAGGGTGGAGACTATCCTCGAGAAATGGCACATGGTGTATGTCACCGATACCGTCAACACCTTCCGGCATCTCGCCGACTCATTGCAAGCGGTGTTTGAGAAGCAGGCGGTGAAGGAAGTGTCGGTTCCACGGCGGCACACGATGGGGGTATGGTGCATTACGTTGCTGGTGCTGGCGGTTGTGGTCACGTTCTTGGTCATAGGCCAACGAAAACAGTAATCACGAAATGGTTTTTTTTCCCGAATAGGAGAATATCCCGTACCGCTCACACACAGACCCATTCCACGGCTCGGGCTTCGTGTGTTTCCGGAGGTGTCATTTTAGCGAGCATCCCTTCAATGGCGTGGAGCGGCACCGCTTTTTCGCGTGAGCGGTTCCTTTCTAGTTGTATGTCCCATGGCGTTTCGAGATAGATGATGCGCACATGGGCGTGATAGGCCTCGAAGAGGGAGATGAGAGACTCACGCGTCTGTGCCGTGACATTGGTGGCGTTCCACACGAAAGGCTGGTGCTTGCGCAGGAATCCTTTTGCTTGTTCGCGAGCCATGTTGGCCACGACGCCCTGTTCTCCCCTTGGTGAGATTTTCATTTTCTGTCGTATGGCATCCAGTGATACGACAGGCATTCCGGCTAGGTGATGGCTGATCCACGTGTCCTTGCCGGTGCCAGGCAGCCCACTCATCATGACCACCTCTCCCCACGTGTCATCGTATAGTTCTTGTTCCTTCCATACGTCACGCCCTGAGAGGAATGTCCGTCGTGTGTGGCTGGAAGGGAAAGGGAAGCAAGTGTCGAGGCATCCCTCCTCTCGAGCCAGTTCCTCGCACATCGCCACTTGGTCGAGCATCTGCTGCTGGTCGTCGCATTTCCGTCCGAGCATGTCGGCCTTGCAGAGCATGCAAAGCATCTTGATGGAGAAATAAGGTGTCAGCAGGTTGTTTGCAGCCATGCGTTGGAGCCTTAGAGGTGCATCGTCGATTTCGATGGCGTGGGGTGGGAGAGAGTGGTGCCGTATGAGCAGGCAGATGGCCTCACGCACCTGCACCAGTTCCTTCTCACCGCACAGTCCACATTCCTTCCACAACCATTCCCGAGCCATCCTGCTGCCTTTTGGTGCATGATGCGGCGCCTCCCATTCGCCATCCACCAACTTGGTGGAGACGGTCTTGCCGATGTCGTGGAGCAGGGTGGCCACATATAATATCTGTTGACGCAGCAGGTCGAGTTCTTGGTATTCCGGCAGTGTGGTCAGTGCTTCGCATGCCATCATCGTATGGGTCAGCACGTCGCCCTCGCCGTGCCATCGTGGTGACTGCACGGTGTGGCGCATCATTTCGCCGAAACGAGCCAGGGCTTTTGTGGTGAGAGGTGTCAGGTCCGTCATCTACAAGAAAAGGTTGTCGATGGTCGATGTGATGCGGTTGGGCACGATGGGGCGGTCGAGCCAGTGCGACTGCGACTCTTCCACGGTCTGCAGGAACGAGGCCCTTACATATTTCATCCTGTCCACCACCTCGCCGTTCTCTTCCACCTTGATGTAAATCCCCTCCATGGTGCGTGCGGCATCCGTCTCTCTGCACACCCTGTCGGCGTCGAGTCCAAGGCGCAGGGCATCCTCGCGAAGATGCTCGATGTGGTTTTCCGAGATGTAGCAGGAGTTGCCGAGGAATCCCAAGACCTCGTCCATGCTGTTGAACGAGCCAGAGGAAAGGACAGGAACCGAACATACCGGCAGGGTCTTGAGCAGTTCGTGTCTTGAAGGGGTGTCGAGAAACTTCCCCGTTTCGCGGTCCAACACGTCGAACTCCATGAAATAGTGGGGCAGCAGATCGTAGTAGATGGTGTGCTTGGCATACATCCACTCGCCATACATGATGTAGCGGTGTCCCAACACGTCATACAGGCGTTCCTTGTGCACTGCGCCCCATTGCTTGAGCAGGTTGTAGTGCCGTTCCCTGTATCCGCCTGTGAGGAAATGCCCGCGGCTTTGCAAGCGCAGCTCGCCCTCGTCGGTGAAGGACACGGCGGTGTTTGCTCCGTCGATTTTCTCCTCCAAGACAACGTGTTTCCCGACGATGTCGGCAAATGGTCGTTGGCGTAGGTCCTCGTCGCCGGGCTGCAGGCGCGACCCTTGTATGTGCGGCGTGCGAGGGTATTTGATGATGATGTCTTCGAGTTTCATGTCTGTTTTCAGGAGTTAAAGGGGAGTTAAAGGGACATATGTTCACTTCATAGTTGTGCCACCATGACGCGGTGGTTGGTTACAGACATGAATTTCACCTTCTTGCAACCGTGCTCCATGAAGAGTGATTTCAGGTCTTCGTTGGAGAAGAGATGGATGTGCTCCGGGTTGTCGTCGGGTTTTGACGGCACCGACACCACGATGTAGTTTCGTGCAAGCCTGACGGCATTGCGCACCACCGCCTCCGTGTCGGGGATGTGTTCCATCACCTCGAGCATGGTGACCACGTCGAACGACTTGTCGGGTGCGTCGAAGGAGCAGATGTCGCCCAGGGTGGGGTGGAGGTTGTCGATGCCTCCGTCGTGCAGGCATAGGAGCAGTTCGACGCGGTGGGGGAGGATGTCGATGCTTGTCACCTCGAGGGAGGGGAACTCCCTGAGGAGAGGGAAGAGGAAGACGCCCCTTCCGCTGCCCACGTCGAGTAGCGACTGGCATTGTCCGGCGGGAATGATGCCTTGCAGGAAGCCCAGCACCACCCTCACCCGTGGCAGGTCCTCCTTCACCTTGAAGTAATGGTCCTTGCGCTCGGGAGCGTCGCCGGCATCCGCATGCCTCTTTTCATAGCCACGGACATAGGCCTCCAGGAGTGGTGTGAAATATTGTTGTTGCATGGATTTTAGTGATGATAAAAAAATAAATTGAGATGAATAATAAAGAACACGCGCTCGGCTCTGCCGCTTGGCTCGTCCAAGAATTATCACGAATTAACCAAAAATTCTGACGCACAGGAATTTATGATTAATTGTATGGTAATTATATGTTAAAATAGTACCAAATTACGCACAGGAATTTATGATTAATTGTATGGTAATTATATGTTAAAATAGTACCAAGTTATTTTTTAACTTTTACTTAGTGTTTCTAACGTCTAAGATTTGACAATCTGGCATTCGTGGGTTTTCTTCTCCTTGTCGTAGTTGATGCCCACAAGAAGTAGGTCGCCCACGTATTGAACCACTTTGGCGGGGTATTGCCTGCGCTTGATTTGGTCGATGGCCGAATCAGCATCGCGATTGTATTTCAGTTCCAGGACGATGGCGGGCGAGTCAACATTCTTTCTAGGGATGAGCACGAGGTCGGCGAACCCCTTTCCCGTAGCCAACTCTCGGTGAAAGATGTAGTCGTTACGGGCATGGAAATAGGCGATGGAGAGCACGCAGGCCAGTGAGTTCTCGTTGTTGTAGGAGAGGATGCTGGTGTTCTCGTCGTGGGCTATGTCGATGCCACGTGCCACCACCTCGCAGTCTCCTTCAAGTGTGGCTTGAAGGAGCTTCTCGGAATTCTCAAGTGCCTTCACCACATTGGTCCAGTCGGTGGCCTCCACGGCGTTTGACATCTCTCCTTCCACCTCAAGATTGGGGATGTAGCACTCATTCTTGCGCCAGTTGTACGACAGGTATCCTAAATGTATGAGTACGGTGAGGACATCGTCGCGGCTGCATACTATAGACATGTCATTCTGAAACTTTGTTGTGTTCACCTTTCCTCGTCCTCCTGCAAGCATCTTGATGATGTCGTCTTTCAGCCCCTCGTAATTCATATGGATATAGTTGGCCACGGCGTCAAACGCGCCAGTGCTCGCCCAGAAACTGCGGCAGCGGTGACTACGGATAGCCTGTATCACCGAGTTTGGATTGAACATCGACGGCTCGTCGCCTATCTGATAACCGTCATACCATTTCACCAGTTCGTCGAAGTCTGCGCCGTGTTTCTCAGCCAATGCCCTCACCTCGTCCTTGGTGAAGCCGAAGTGTCGAGCCATATCCATGGGCTCCACCATGGAGTATTCTATGAAGTTGTTGAGTGCCAATTCCGTCTTGTATTTCTTGATGGGCAGTATGCCTGTCATGTACACCCCGGCGAAAACTTGTGCCGTGTTGCTGCCCTTGAACAATCTGCGTAGGAGATTGACGTACTTGTCCATCGTTTCCTTCTCTTCGGAAGCTTCGCGGCAGATGGCGTCCCACTCGTCGATGAACATGATGAAATGTATCCCGTAGTGGCCTGAGATTTTGACCAGTGCAGCCATGAGGTCGTCATCGGGGGCGGTTTCTGCATCGGGGTAGAGACGGCAAACCTCTTCCTTCACTTCTCGTTGAATCGTTGGCACGATGTCCATCCTGGGAATGTCGCGGGTGGTGAAGTTGGTGATGTCGAGGTAGATGACAGGGTATTTGTTGAGATGCTCCTCAAACGAAGGGTGGGAGGCGATATCCAGGTCGGCAAAAAGGCTTCTTGAGTCAACAGAGTGGTCGTAGTAGGCGCAGAGCATCTTCGCCGCCATCGATTTGCCGAAGCGGCGGCAGCGTGTCACGCAACTGAAACACTGCTCTGTGTATAGTGTGTTGTTGACAATGGCAATTAGTCCCGACTTGTCTACATATTCACTTCTGCGGATTCTGCGGAAACTTTCGTTCCCAACATTGATGTACGTTCCCATGGCTGAATTTTATGATGAAGGGATTTATGGATATCTTTTATCTAATGCGCATTCCATTTGCAAAAGTAAGAAAAAATAGTTTTTTTGCAGCGTAAGACGTGAAAATTCTTTTTTTTCCTTAATTTTGCAAAGTCCTATTGGTGCGCAGGCGTTTCACCCTGGATATCACTGTTGAGGCACCGGCGGACCAAAGCCAATATCTTGAGCAACCTAACTTAAAAACGTAGCAAAAAATGATGAGAAGACTATTGATGGTGTTGATGTGCGCCGTGGCCTTGACAGCCGGGGCGAAGAAAAGAGTGAAAGTGGCCCTGTTCCCGGACGGGACGCCCATTCCAGAGTGGTTCTCCAAGACCTCGAAGGTGGAGGTGGACACCCTGGGCAGAAAATACGTGGTGACCGACTACGGCGTGACACGTGACAGCACCGTGGTGCAGACCGAGCGCCTGCAAGCGGTCATCGACCGTGCAGCCCAGGAAGGTGGCGGCGTGGTGGTCATCCCCGAGGGCACCTTCCTCAGCGGTTCGCTCTTCTTCAAGCCGGGTACGCACCTCCATGTCGTGGAGGGCGGCAAACTCAAAGGGTCCGACCGCATCCGCGATTTCAAGTTGGTCGACACCCGCATGGAAGGGCAATCCATCAAGTATTTCGCCGCATTGGTGAATGCCGACGGGTTGGATGGCTTCACCATCACCGGCCATGGCACCATCGACGGCAATGGATACAACTACTGGGAGGAGTTCTGGATTCGCAGGGAGTACAACCGACAGTGCACCAACCTGGAGGCGATGCGGCCGAGGCTCACCTACGTCTCCAACAGTCGAAACGTCACCGTGCAGGATGTCAGGCTCGTCAACAGCCCGTTCTGGACCAACCACGTCTACAAGAGCGACCACGTGAGGTTCCTCGACTGCTACATCTACTCTCCCACGTCGGGTGTCAAGGCACCGAGCAGCGACGCCATCGACCTCGATGTGTGTCACGACGTGTTGGTGAAGGGTTGCTACATGAGTGTCAACGACGACGCCGTGGTGCTCAAGGGCGGAAAAGGAACGTGGGCGGACAAGGCTCCCGAGAATGGTCCCAACTACAACATCATCGTGGAGGACTGCACATATGGCAAGGTGCATGGATGCCTCACCCTCGGAAGCGAGTCCATTCATGACAGGAACATCGTATTGAGACGCTGCAAGGTGACCGACGCAAGCCGTGTGCTGTGGCTGAAGATGAGGCCCGACACGCCGCAGCACTACGAGTATGTCACCGTGGAGGACATCGAGGGCAACTGTTCCAGTTTCCTCGTGGTGAGGCCGTGGACGCAGTTCTTCAAGCCGGAGGACAGGGAAGACATGCCGCTCTCCACCTGCAACAACATCGTCATGCGCAACATCAACATGGATTGCAAGAACTTCTTCGACGTGGGAGCATCCGACAAATACCGACTGACACAATTCACCTTCGAAAACATCCAGGTGCGCGACGAGAAAAAGGCATTCGACCCCTCGCTCATCGAAAACTGCACCGTCAACAAGGTGGTGATAGAGTAGTGTTTCCTTTACAAGTAGGTGGTCAAAATTAGATGATAGTATTTTATGATCTATTTGGATGCAGATTTTGCATAAATTGCTCACGCTCGGCCATTCGCAAGCAAGCTTGTATGGCACTCGCTGACTCGCAATTTTGCTTTCAGACGAAGGAGCATAGCGGGCTATGTGAAAGGCTACGGGTAGGCGAGCTTGCTCGGGAATCTGAGGATGAGAGCAAAATATGCGCCAAAGAAACATAAAAGACTATACAACACCTACAAGAATGATAGTTACAGATAATTTTGATTACCTACTTAATAACAACAATCAAAGAGGCTGAGAATATGAAGAAAATGGCAACAGTGGCTATCGCTCTTTGCATGGCCATAAGCGGCTACGCACAGGCTGTAGCACCCGATAGTGAAGGCATGAACCTGAGTGCACAAGAATGGACCCGCAACGTGGTGATGGGGTGGAACTTGGGCAACTCTCTCGAATGTCCCAACAATGAGACCGAATGGGGAAATCCGAAAACCACGAAAGCGATGATTCATGCCGTGGCTGAGTCAGGATTCAATGCCATACGCATCCCGGTGAGATGGGGCAACCATGTCACCAACGCCAGTACGATGGCCATCGACCCCAACTGGCTTGCGCGTGTGAAAGAAGTGGTGGACTGGTGCCTGGAAGAAAACATGTATGTCGTCATCAACAGTCATCACGAAGAATGGTATGACCGCAACCCCTATTACAACAAGCAAGCGGAGAACAATGCCAAAATCTCCGCGATGTGGACTTCCATCGCCACCTATTTCCGTGACTACGGCGAACGGCTGATTTTCGCCGGTACCAATGAGATAACCGTCAACTGGGCGGCTCCCAACACCGAGCAGCAAGCCGTGCAGAACAGTTACAACCAAACCTTCGTGAATGCGGTGCGCGAGACCGGCGGCAAGAACTATTACCGCAACCTGGTTGTGCAGACATTCGCCTGCAGTCCCTACCACGGACTCAGCGGTTTCACCATTCCGCAGGACAAGGTGGAGGGCCGTCTCAGCGTGGAATTCCACTATTACGACCCCTACGAATATTGTGGCAACTGCACTTATTACTATTGGGGCAACGCCTATAAGGACATGGGCAGGATTCCCACGAACAGCAACGAACAGACCATCACGTCGCTCTTCGACCGCATCACCAACACCTGGATGAAGAAGGGGCTGGGCGTGGTCATGGGTGAGTATGGTGTTTCCAACCACTATACCGAGAATGACAAACAGACACAGCAGGAAAACATGCAATATTACCTGAAATGCGTGGTGAGTGAGGCCCGCACGCATGGCTTCGCCGCTTTCGCGTGGGACAACAATGCTTTCGGCAACGGCCCGGAGAATTTCGGCATCTTCAGACGGTGGCAGAATATGACCGTGGGCAACACCTATTTCCTGAGGGGTATCACCGAGGGGGCTGGTGCTGAATACAAGGAACCTGACCCACGGGAAGATGACAATCCCGGCGAGGGTGAGACCTTATGGGAAGGCGACGCCTTGTTGGATTGGGGCAACGGCCTTCAACTGACCATCCCCGGTTCGCTCTTTGAGGGGAAGGGTGAGCAAGTGCAGTTGGTGCTTTCCTATACTCAAGAGTACACGGACTACGACGACATCCAGATTTTCTATGGCGACTGGAGTTCGATGGTTGCATACACCGTCGGGGGCAACAGTTTCACCGGGGATTTCATTCCCAGCAATGCTTATGCCACAGGCAGCGGCACAAGCCATGTCACGGCCTTCTCGTTCGCACCTGAGGTGCTCCGCATCATCTACCAGAAGGGCATCGTCATCCAAGGGCACGGCATCCGGCTGAACAAGGTTTCGCTTACCGACCCCACGGGCATCGCCACCATCACGACAGACAGCAACCTCAGGCATCGTTCCGGCATCTACACCATCGACGGGCGTCGTGTGTCGCAGCCGCAGCCGGGGCATCTCTACATCAAAGACGGAAAGAAGTTTGTGAAGTAGTTGCTGGTGTGAGGCTGAGTGAATAATATCGGAAAAAGGAATCAAAATCTCCGTCCCCATAATTCATTTTTTACACGAATTTCCACGAATTAATCGAAAATTTTAACAAAATGTGGGGGGCACAAAAGTCCCCCCACATTTAGAATGTCCATAAGTGAAAATTTTCGTGTTGTGTGGTTGAAATATTTTTTAACACGAATTTCCACGAATTAATCGAAAATTCCAAGAATGCTCCGCGTAATTGGAGTTATTTCGGGCAGGCAACCTACGCCAAGAATGTTCTGCCGGAACCAACGGTCGACGGCCGAAGGGAAAGTCAATTGTAATCCGGCAGCATAAAATATCAGTATTTGTAATCCGCTAAAATCGTGATTTTCAATGAATTAACAGCGCTATAATCGGATTCAAAATCCTTATACTCCCTCCAGGCGGATTGCAAATCCGCCTGAACATTCTTGGCGTGGTTCCGCCTGAACATTCTTGGCGTGGTCCGGCAGAACAATCTTGTCGTAGGTTGCTCACCAAATTGCAACCTCACAAGTCGTAAATTATTAATTATTAATTGTAAATTATTAATTATCAATTGTCTCCGCTTCCCCCATCCGTTCCAAGTCGTAGCCTCGGAACTGCAGTATGAACAGGTGTAGCGGTGTGTCGCCGATGAGTTGTCGCACGCGAGGTCCCTCGGCGTATCGGCGTATCTGTTCCTCCGCCTCCTGCCATTGCCGCTCCGCCTCCGCCTTCGTGGCGTCGGTCTTGAGGTATTTCAGTTCGATGATGTAGCTGTGGCGCACCATGGGGTAGCGCAGGAAGTCGGGCATGAGGAAGAAGTCGCAGTAGCCGTGGTTCAGCTCCACCTCCGGTGCGAGGAGGTAGTAGGGGTTGAATGTCAGGTATGCGTTCATGAAACCCTGGAGGTTGCGCTCCCCCTCTATCAGCTGTCGCACGCTCGTGGTGTCATGGTAGGCACGTGCGATTTCCTCCAGCATCGGCCGCCATTGGCCGTTGAGAGCCGCTTCGTCGAAAGCTTCACTTAGTCTTGAAATGTCGATGGTGGCAATCTTCTGGTATTCCTTCATCAGCCAGTCGTAGTATTGGCGGCGCACGTTGTTGTTGGGAATGATGAGCTTCAGTCTCGCCCCTCTCACGTCGCCGATGGTGAGCATGCCGTAATAGAACAGCAGACTGATGAAATTGTCGGTGTCGGTGAGCGTGTCTGCGGGGAAGGACTCATTGAGTGTGCCGAAGATGTATCCGTCCTCGGCTATACGGTGTATGATGCCTCGTCGGTAGTTGTCGAGTTTGTCGATTTGTATGAGCCGCCACATCTTCTTGTAGTCCGTCTTCGTGTTCGGGTCTATCATCTCTTCCGGGGGTTCGCCCGTTTGCATCACGCGGTTGATGTAGTATAGCACCATGTCGCAGTTGAACACCTTCGGGTCCTTGTGGACGCGGTACTCCGAGAAGCAGTAGTTGTCGTACCATGGCTTCATGTCGGCGATGAGGGTCTCCTCGTCCTGGCTGATGCGCCCCTTGTCGCGGTAGTAGCGTATCATCTCCCGCACGTCGTCCTCGGAGAAGCCTAGCATGAGGTTGAACTCCGGCCGCAGGGAGATGTTGGAGGCGATGTTGTATCCCGAGGTGACGTCGTCCATCGTCACGGGCGAGACGCCCATCATCAGTATGCGCGCGAACATGCCCTTGAAGAGTTTGAAGATGTCTCGGTAGAAGCCGTTGGCGTGGGTGAGTGCGTGGTAGACGGCCTCGCCCTCCTGGTTGAGCACCGTGTTGGTGAAGTTGTCGTACTCGTCGATGATGAGGTAGAGGGGATAGCCCAGACGACGCGCCTCCATGTCAATCATGTTGAATTTTGCCCTGAAATTCTTGCTAGACAATACGGAATTGACGAAGTCGTCGTCGTAAAAGTCTTTGTAACGTTTGATGAAATCGTCCACAACACCACAGCAGTATCCTTCGAAGTTCTCCTCCAGCATGCCTGTGTCGCCCCCGATGCGGGAATAGGCGAAGTACATCATCTGGAACTGCCCCCTCCACTCGGTGGGGTGGTCGGCAATCCACAGCCCGGCGAACTCCTCCTGGAACTTGTCCTTTTCGTTGATGTCGTAGTAGGCTCGGAGCATGCTCAGGAACACGCTCTTGCCGAATCGGCGCGGACGAACGAGGAAGAGGAAGTTGTCCGTCTCCTCCATCACGGGGATGTACTTGGTCTTGTCCACGAAATACTTACCCTCCTTCCTGACCTGTTGGAAGTCGGAGATGCCGTAAGGCAGCAGCTTGATTTTTTCCATCGTTCTCGTTCTTTGCGAGCAAAGATAATGCAAAAATGTCATTCTTGCAAATAAAAAATTTGGAAACAGTGAAATGATGACAGAATTCACACCATGCCACGGATGTAAAGTCCATAGCGCATATAGCCCTTTCAGTCCTAAAAGTCCGTAGACAATCACATTCCTGTCTTGAAGAAACACCGACGTGCGCAACTTGTCCCCTGAAGTCGTAGGGGCGGGTCTTGTGCCCGCCCGAATGATGTGTCGCCATCCTAATTTATGGAGATTTGTCGAAGACCCACGACCTTAAGGTATTACTTGGAGGCCTTTCAGTTGTTTTTACTGTATTAATTGTAATAATTCTAAGGGCGATGGCCCGCCCCGTTAATTAGAGTGCTAATATAGAGAAAAGTTTGCGAAACGGCAAAATTTTTTTTGGGATTTTTTTGCAGAAAAAAATATGATT
>JAFWSS010000023.1 GCA_017524385.1 Prevotella sp. | reverse complement strand
GTTGTTGCCGCCACCGCCGCCGCTGATGGTCTCGCCGCCGAAGATGCCCACCAACGAGGAGGTGTAGTTGTTGAGGGCGGTCTCCAAGTCTGGGATAATCTCATAGTCGCTGTCGTCGGTGCTGTTGTTGAACTCAAAGGTGAAGTCGCCATGGTTCATGCGCCCGGCGCCATACCAGCCTTCCACCTTCGCTGGCACGTCGGCAGCTGCATCGGGGGTGTAGGAGTACATCACGCTGCTGTTCGTGTCGAAGTTGTTGTAGGAGGTGCCGCCTTGCTTGGCTTTCACCGTGGAGGGCACGACATCGTTGCGAGAAGAGGCCTCCCATGCGTCGAAATGCGTCTGGTTCTGCTGGTAGGTCACATACTTGAAGTTGCTGCTCTGCTCGGCAAACACGTTGCCATAGCTCTTGATGATGCCGCCGTCCTCGTCGGAGAAAGTGGGGGCGTCGCTTTCGTCGGTTCCCATCTTGGTGTCTGTTCCCTGCATGGAGATGAGCATCGGCTTGTTGGTGTTGCGGAAGTAGTTGCTTTCTACAAACACGCTTGAGCCTGTTGCTGCTCCGGCACCGTATTTACTGTTGCCGTCGTAATAGTTGTTGTAGATGTGGACGGACATCGTGCGCACGCGGGCGTGGCGTGAGTCGGAGTGGTCGAACCAGTTGTGGTGGTAGGTGATGTAGTTGGGGCCGCTCTCGCTTTTCATGCCGCAGAGGCTCGACTTGCCGGCATCCCAGAAATGGCAGTTGTCCACGGTCACGAGTTTGGAGTCGCTCTTGATGTCGATGGAGCCGTCGCCTTTTTTCTGGTCGCCGCCCTTGTTTTTGCCGTAGAACATGTCGATGTGATGAATCCAGATGTTGGAGTTGTCGGTGTCGAGAGAGAGACCGTCGTCTATGAAGCGCATAACGGCGAAGTTGCGCATCTCAACGCTCTTGGCATTGCGCACGAGGATGCCGAAGCCGTAGAGGGTGGCGTCCTCGCCGATGCCCTCGATGGTGATGTTCAACTCGGAGTCGGCGTTCTTTCCTTTCACTTGCAAGCCTTCTGCGGAACTGCCGAAGTAGTCCAAGTCGTCAGCGGAGATCTTGCCGAGGATGCGGAAAGTGGCGGGGGTGGTGTCGTTCCCTTTCTGATAGGCATCGATGATGGCTTGCATTCCCGTGCAAGAGGTGATGCCGCCATTGCTTTCGGTCACCACGTCGCATTTGATGGTCTTGGCCGTGTTCTTGGTCACATAGAACACCCTTGCGCCGCTCTTCAGCGTGCCGTCGTCGTTGTAGGCTCCCACGCCCTTCGTCCAGTTCTTGTGGGCGAAGCCTTCGCGGTTGTAGTTCTTCACCGTGATGTTCTCCGCGGTGCTGGCGGCAGTGGTGACCTCTGCATCGTCGACCACTGGCACCACCTTGAAGCTGTAGTTGGTGGCGGCTTTCAGACCCACCATGTCGGCACGTCCGTAACTGCCGTAGTCGCGCACGAGCATGTTGTCCAATGCGGTGTAGTCATTGAACTGCCCACCCTTGACATACACTTTGTAGGTGGTGGCGCCTTGGTATGGCTCCCATTTCACGTAGGCCGACTCCAGCCAGCCTTTCGCTTCGGTGATGACCACGCCGTTGTTGTGGATGTCGCCGTTCTCGCCTTGGCTCACTCCCTTGGCAAACGAGATGTTTTTCACCGTGCCATGGTAGGTGTCGGCGCTGCCTTGCTTGGGTGTGATGACGACGGTGCTGCTAGCCTTGTCCATGTCGACGCCGCTCAGGTCGTCGGTGTTGTAGTAGTGGATGTTGCCGTCGTAGGTTTCCACCAACATCTGGTTGACTTTGGAGTTGCGGCTCACCTCGTTGCTCACCACGTCTTCATACAACTCAGCGTTTTCGCCGGGAATGACGATGGCGCTGGTGCTGGGCTCTTCACTCACGGTGAGGCTGTAGATGTAGAGGGCGCCGGTGGGGGTGAGCACCACGTCGCCGTCGGCTGTCACCGTGCCGGTGCCGGTAAGTTGGTCGGTGGAGGGTTCAAAGCCGCTGGTGCCGCTGAGATTGGTGGGGGTGAAGGCACGAGCTTCAGTGTTTGATGATGTCTTGTAGGAGATGTTCACCGTCTGGCCTCGCTTCAGGCCGGGGATGGTGATGACGCCGGAGCCGCCAATCCAGCCACGTCCCTTTGCAGGGTCGATGCGAAGATTGCCAGCCTCCCCTGCGTTGCAGGAGAACAGCAGGTCCTTGCCCCAAGCGAGTTCGCTGCCGTTGGCGACAAGGGGTGAGTTGGTCAGTTTGGTGATGTAGCACCAACGGTTGTTGCTGTCTTTCGTCCAGTTGCCTGTTTTGTCGGCGCTCAGCAGTGTGGCGTCGGCATCGCTCAGGGTGGTGAAATTCCATGTGGTCTGTGCTTGCAGGCCGAGGAAACCCAAGGCAAGCGTAAGTATCGTTAGTATGGTTTTTCTTTTCATGATGCGCTTTCTTTTAAGATGATGGGTTTCTTATTGCAAGTCACTGGCTTTGAGTCCGATGTCTTCTCCGTCGATGAGTATGGCGGGCTGTATGGCACTGCCGCCGCTGTTGGTGAGTATGGCGTTGACCAGCAGCGTGACGTCGGAGATGGTGATGTCGCCGCTGTTGTCCATGTCGCCCAATTCGGTGTTGATGGATGAACCGTTGTTGAGAATGTGGTTCACGACGAGGGTCACGTCCGATATGTTGACTTGTCCGTCGTTGTTCACATCACCCTTCAACGGTCCTGTGCCTTCGCCTGTGAGGGTGGCGCTGAGGGTCTCGAGGTTGCCGGTGAAGAGGTAGGGGTCGGAGGATACCGTGCTGCCTTCGCCCATCGTGCCGATGGTGACGTTGTCGAGGCTGAAGTTGGTTACGTCCTGGCCTGGCTTGATGAGGTAGGGCATTCCCTTTACAATCTTGTCGACGGTGACGAAGCCGATGCCTTCGGAGGTGGAGCCGTCAAGCGTGGCCACAACGGTGCCGTTGCCGAAAAGGGTGGGCAGTGAGGAGGATGGTACGTCGAAGGGGAGGCAGAGGGTGCTCCACTGGCCGGCGACGAGGGAGAGGGTCACCTCTGCCGGCAGGGTGCGTCCACCGTAGGTCTTGATGGTGCCAAGGTTGTCGTTGCCCGATGCTTTGAACACAGCGACATGGTTGAAAGCGATGCTGACAGTGGAGAGGTCGGCGGTTTGTGTGCTCCCGTCTTCATACGTCAGCGTCACTTCGTCGCCGGAGAAGGTGAGCCGGGTGGCGGTGTTGTCCACATTGGAACCATTCACCACAACGGTCTCCCGCGAGTCTGCCATGGTCATCATGAATGCCATGGCCATCACAATGGATAGGAAAATGGATTTTTTCATAAAGTGATTGAAAGTGTTTGATTGCTTTTAAGTGGTAAAAAGGGCGTAAACCAGTTTGCTGCAGCAAAATTAGAAAACAATCCCTTCAAGCCCAAATCTTTTTCTACCTATATAAGAAAAAAGCACGAAAACGTTTACAGCATCCTTCATCCTACTATTTCATCCTCCTCCTCTTCCATCCTCTTTTCTCCTCTTCTCCCCTAAAACTCCATGCTTCCGGAAGATTTTTATGAAAACAATCGATGGACATTCAGAAAAAATCACTATTTTTGCATCCGACTGAAAAACTACCTGAAAATTCGAAAAAATGAAATCAACAATCGTCTCCCTCTTGATGGCCTGCCTGCCTTTGGCTGCCATCGCACAGTTGCAGACCAACGCTGGTGTGCAGTATCTGCAAAACAACCCCAAGGACATGTCCACTGACTTCTACGACCTGTCGAACACCTATTTCCTCGCCGACAGCCTTGTGGCCTTCGACGCCGCGTCGGCCAAGGGCACCGTCAACTGGAAACGCTACCGACTCTCTCCACGCCAGGCGTTCAATCTCAATGGATATTGGCCTGTGAGAATGCAGATGTTGGACTTCCCCGACACGCAGTATGACAACGACCCCAACCTCGAGATGCAACTGCAGTTCATCGACAGCAGGACGGTGAGGGTGCGCATGCTCACCACGCCCATCAATCCTGAGAATGGTGACGATGAAGACCCTATGTTCTCCGACGAGTTCAAGACGAGGATAAAGGCCCAGGCCACCTCGGCTGTCGCCAATGGGTGGAAAGTGGAGAACAAGGCCGGCAGCATCGCCTACAAAGGTGAGAACGGTTCCATAGAAATACAGAAATACCCTTGGAGAATCATCCTGAAGGACAAGGCAGGAAAGGTGCTCACCCAGACAAGGGCCATCATAGACAACGACTCCACACAGGTGAAACTCCTCCCGTTCTGCTTCATCAAAAGAGGGGCGGACAACTCCCGCAGCATCAACCCCGTATTCTTCCTCGCTCCGGGCGAGCGCATCTATGGCTGTGGCGAGTCTTTCACCTCGCTTAACAAGGTGGGGCAGAAGGTGCACCTCTACGTCACCGACCCGCAGGGACCGGAGACCGACGGGATGTACAAACCCGTGCCGTTCTATTTCAGCAACAGGGGGTATGGCGTCTTCATGCATACCAGCGCACCCGTCACCTGCGACTTCGGTGCATCCTATATCGGAGCGCAGCGACTTTTCATGGGCGACGAACAGATGGACTTCTTCATCTTCTTCGGAGAACCGAAGGAAATCCTCGATGCCTACACCGATGTGACTGGAAAAAGTCCCATGCTCCCGTTGTGGACCTTCGGCACGTGGATGAGCCGCATCACCTATTTCTCCCAGCAAGAGGGTTTGGAGATTGCACGTCAACTCAGGGCGCACAAGATTCCCTCCGATGTCATCCATTTCGACACGGGTTGGTTTGGTGTCGATTGGCAGTGCGACTACCAGTTTGCCAAGGACAGATTCCCCGACCCGGTGGCCATGCTCAAGCAGATGCGCAAGGACGGTTTCCATGTGTGTCTGTGGCAACTCCCTTATTTTACGCCCAAGAACCGCTATTTCAACGAGTTGGTCGAAGGTGGAATGCACGTGAGAAATGCCATGGGAGGAATGCCTTACGAGGATGCCGTGCTCGACCTCTCCAACCCCAAGACGGTGAAATGGTACCAAGACAAGATTGGTGGACTCATCGACCAAGGCGTGGCGGCCATCAAGTGCGACTTTGGCGAGGCGGCTCCGTTCAACGGCCTTTATGCCAGCGGCAAGACTGGATTCTATGAGCACAACCTCTATCCTTTGAGATACAACATGGCGCTGTGGAATGCCGTCAAGGAACATTCCGGCGAGGGCGTGATATGGGCCAGGAGCGCTTGGGCGGGGTCGCAGCGCTATCCACTACACTGGGGTGGCGATGCTGCCACCAACGACATCGGGATGCTCGGTGATCTCAGGGGAGGACTGAGTTTCGGGTTGAGCGGCTTCTCCTTCTGGAGCCACGACATGGGTGGCTTCGTCACCGCTTCGCCTGAGGACATCTACCGCAGATGGCTGCCCTTCGGATTCCTCTCGTCGCACACCCGTGCGCACGGCGCACCGCCCACCGAACCGTGGCTCATTAGCGAGTCGTTCACCAAGGCCTTCCGCGACTGTGCCGAGATGAAATACCAACTCATGCCTTACGTCTATGCTCAGGCGAAGGACTGCTCCAACCGTGGTCTCCCCATGGTCAGGGCGTTGTTCGTGGAGTTCCCTCACGACCCGGGGGCTTGGCTTGTGGAGGATGAATATATGTTTGGTTCGCAGATTCTTGTCGCTCCCTTGATGGAAAGTGGCAACAAGAGAATGTGCTACCTCCCGAAAGGAAAATGGGTGGACTACCAGACCAAGAAGGTGTATGACGGGGGATACCAAGAGATAGAAGCAGGAAAAATACCTTGCATCATTCTCGTCAAGGCGGGAGCGCTCATCCCCAAGGTGCCGGTGGCGCAGTCGACAGACAAAATCGACTGGGACAAACTCACCATAGAGGAATACAAGGTGGAAGGTGCCGAGCCTTACGGCCTGGTCTACAAACCTGGAGACACTGATGTCAAAGAAATCAAGAGTCAGAGAAACAAGTAACTGATTACTAACTAAAGTTTCCCACCCTTGATGGGTATGTAATAAGTAGGTGTTCAAAATTAGATAATAGTATTTTATGATCTATTTGGATGCAGATTTTGAATAAATTGCTCACGCTCGGCCATTCGCAAGCAAGCTTGCATGGCACTCGCTTACTCGCAATTTTCTCTCAGACGAACAATTCGATTAAGCGAGTGCAGAGTCATGCTTGTATGAACTATGCCGAGCGAAAGAATTGTAGGATGCAATCCAGTGGAGCATAGCGGGCTATGTGAAAGGCTATGGGTAGGCGAGCTTGCTCGGGAATCTGAGGATGAGGGGAAAATATGCACCAAAGAAAGTTACGATTAAGCGAGAGGC
>JAFWSS010000022.1 GCA_017524385.1 Prevotella sp. | reverse complement strand
CCATGCGCGAGAACACAAGAGGAAAGTTCAACACACGCACGATGCGCTATCCCTACAAGTTCACCCAGACACTCAACGTGAGCGGCAACATCCGCTTGAGCGAGGGATGGAACATCAGTTTCTCATCTGGTTATGACTTCGAGAACAAGGAGATGTCGATGACGACGGCCTCCCTGTCACGCGACCTCCATTGCTTCAGCATGTCGTGCTCCATGGTGCTGGCTCCCTACACCAGCTACAATTTCACCTTCCGTTGCAACGCCTCCACCCTCACCGACGCCTTGAAATACGACAAGCGCAGCGGATACAGCAATGCCGTGCAGTGGTATTGATGAAGAAGAGATGATGCTACATCTTATATTATAAGGTGGATTCTGCTTTGTTGGAAACAAGAACCGTCCAGAAAAAAACTTTTGCCGTCACAAAAACGATAATTCATTCCTCTACAATCAAATAATCAGTGAGGGCGCGCTTTTCGACAGAGAATCCCATTCCTATTTTTACGATGCTGCGGCCATCGGTGGCGTAACGCAGGGCGTAGCCCTTGTCGTTGATTTGGTCGAGAGCATCCTGTGCCGTGCCGTTAAGTTTCAACTCCATCACATAGATGGTGTCGGGCATGAACACCACTATGTCGGCACGTCCACGAGCACACTTCACCTGCGTCTGCACATAGACGTTGAGCATGGAGAAGATGAGATAAAAGGTCCACTCGTAGAACCCTTCAGCCACGGTCACCTCCTCCAACTTCTTCTTGAAGCCCTCCACGTAGGGGAGCCCCTCCAGGTAGGCTTGCAGCTCACGCAATGCCAGGTCGGTGTCTTTGGCACGCAGGGCGCGCCAGAAACGGAACGCGAAGCCTGCCTGCACGTCGCTGCCCCGAATACCTGCCACCGAGGGCAGCAGTCCTTCGGTGAATCCCACACGCACCTCCTGGTTGGGAATGCCAAGTGTGTACATGCGACCGAAGAAATCATAATCCTTGATGGTCATATAACCGCTTTGATAGAGCAAAGGCAGTGCGTCCATCATGTTCTCCGTGGGTTGGTCGAAAGCGGAGGCAGGAACAAACAGGTCATCAAGTTTCGTGATGTCGGTGCGGAAACGACGCAACTGACGCATCAGGTAGGACGGTGTGCCGCTCTCAAACCACCAGTTGCGCAGTTCACGCTGGTTAAATGCCTTCATCAAGCTGAAGGGGTTGTAGATGTCGGGCGACTCCCCCGCGAAATGGTATCCATCATAGGTGTCACGCAGCATCTCGCGCATTTCCGCAGGGGTGCATTTATAACGCTCCGCCAGTCTCGCCACGTCGGGCTGCATCTGCTCGTCGATCTCCTCGCCCGTGATGCCGCAAATGGCGGCGAACTCAGAGTCAAGCGAGATGTTGGTGAGGTTGTTCAACGTGGAGAAGATGCTCAGCTGCGAGAACTTCGTAATGCCGGTGATGAAGCAGAAGCGGATCATCGCCTCGTTGGCCTTCAGGCATTGGAAGAACTCCTGCATCACGCGGCGAAAACCAGGAAGCTGCTCCTCCTCGTGGAGCACCTCGAGCAAGGGGGCGTCATACTCGTCGATGACCACCACCACCTGTTCGCCCGTCTGCTCATAGGCGCGGCGGATGAGACCGGAGAAGACCGCCCCGGGGGTCTTCTCGTTAGGATTGACTCCATATACCTTGGTCAAAGGTTCTAGTTGCAGCATCAAGGCACTCCGCAACTCCTCCTTGCCGTCCTGTCCCTTAGCCATGCTCACGTCGATGTGCAACACGGGATAACGCTTCCACTCCTTCTCCAACTCCATCACCTTCAAGCCCTCAAACAACTCGCGCTCGCCCCTGAAAAACGAGCACAACGTGGTGGTGAGCAGCGACTTGCCAAAGCGCCTGGGGCGACTTAGGAAGATGAAGGGACTGACCCGTGTCATCCTCCACATCAAATCCGTTTTGTCGATGTACAAGTAGCCCTCTCTTCTCAGCCGTGAGAAGGTCTGTATGCCTACCGGATAGCGACGTTCCTGTTCCATGACTCAATTCCCAATTATCAGTTGTAAATTATTAATTACTTTTCGCGCCGCTAAGTTATGCAAAAAAAAGCGGAAGAGCAAAAAAGGCGGGAGAATTGTGCTCAAAATGTTTTTATCCTATCTTCAATCTAACCATGCCGTTGCTCACCTCCAACTCTGCGCCGATGCTTTTCGCCCTGTCGTGGATGGACTGCATGCCGATGCCGTCGTGGTGTCTCTTCTCGTCGTTCTCCTCCTTGCGGCTGCCATTGTCGCTGATGCAAAGGCTCACCTCGTGATGGTCGCATTTCACCTCCACGCGGGCCACTGTGGCGTCGGAGTGGGAGACGATGTTGCCCACCGCCTCCTGCGTGATGCGATAGAGTTCGTAGGCGATGTGCTTGGGCAGGTGGGTGAAGTCACCCTCGTTGTGGAACTGCACGTCGAGCGAGGGGGTCTTGACGTGTTGAAGGTAGTATGAGAGGATTTCATCAAGTGTACACTTGTCAAACTGAGGCGGCATCAATTCGTGAGAGAGTTGGCGGAGGTTGTCACGCAACTGCCCTATGCGCTCCGCCACGTCCTGCGACCTGGCCTCTTGTGAGCGGAGTGCCATGCCGATGCCGAGGAGTTCGTTGCAAGCTCCGTCGTGCAGTTCACGGGCGAAACGTGCCCGTTCCCGCTCCAGTCCTTCCACATACCGCTGCGACAGCACCTTCTCCCTCTGTCTGCGCTGCCGGTAGATGTAGGCGACGGCCAGCAGGGCGACAATGATCAGGCCCGCAGCGAGCGCCACGGCATAGAGTTGGCGGCGTACCACGACCTTGTTGAGGCGGGCAATCTCCGTCTCACGCTCCTGTGCCTTGAGTTGCTCGGACAGTTCGGAGAGCTGCCTTTGTGCTTCAACTCCTCTCAGAGAGTCGGAGATGGCAGCCGACTGCAAGTAGGCTTGGTAGGCTTGGCGGTAGTCGCCCTGTCCGGCCAGGCAGCTGGCCTTCTGCTTGAGATAGGCGTCGCGTGGATAGAGGCCGTTGCTCAACGCCGTGGTGTCCATCTGTTCCAGGGTATGGAGCACCGTGGCATATTCGCCTTTCTTCAGCCTGATGTCGTTCATCACTCCCAACAGGCCATACTGCTGGATGCCTGAGACGGGAGCCTTTTCCATCAACCTTTCGCTGATGGAAAGATAGTGGTTGGTCTTCTCCGCGTCGCCCAACTGCATGGTGGCGTTGAGTATGTAGGTGAGCACCTTGAGCTGCAAGGCGGCATTGCCAATGCTGTCCGCCTTGGGCCACGTCTCCTCAAGCAACTTCAACGCTTTTGCAGGGTCGCCTTTCCGCACCCACGTCACGCCCTCGTTGGCGAGTGCGTTGATGCTCTCCATGTCATCACCGGCTCTCGAGGCCGCTTCGTATGCCTTGCGGCAGGCTTCCAGTCCTTCGTCATAACGGTTCATCTCCACAAAGCATATGGCAAGGTTGTTGTAAAGGAAGGCCAGGTCTTCGTCGTCGTCCACCTCCTTTGCAGCGCGGATGCCCTCTTCCAGGAAGAACCGGGTGGAGTCGGGAAGCCCCAGGTGGCGGCAGGCAAGGGCGGCATTGCCACAACCCACGGCCTTGTCCTCGCCTTTGAATGCTGCACCGCCGCCCTCCTCCATGGCTTTTCTGATGTAATGCACTCCTTCGCGCTCAT
This sequence comes from Prevotella sp., assembly GCA_017524385.1. GTDB lineage: Bacteria > Bacteroidota > Bacteroidia > Bacteroidales > Bacteroidaceae > Prevotella. The sequence goes on along the minus strand of JAFWSS010000022.1, from coordinate 30,646 downwards.
TCCCTTTGATGATATGAATGGTACCTTTCTCGCAGAAGAGTGCGGCGCGCATGCTGTCGCTCACTTCGAGGGCGAGAGCCTTGTCCACATAGGCGAAGGCGCTGTCTGTCTGCATCTCGTCGGTGCTCATCTGGGCGAGAGCGAGCCACGATGCGGCCATGCCCTCCTTGTCGCCTTCTTTCTGGTAATTCGTCAGGGCGTCTTGCAGCAGTTGGAATGCCTTTTCGGCATCTCCTTCTTCGGCAGCAGCATCGGCTTGGGCGTAGAGGATGCTTCCCTGGCTCTCTTTCACGGATGACTGACGACAGGAGGTGATGGCGATGAGGGTCGCCACAAGGAGTAGTGACAAGTTTGGACGACGGTTGCGCATGGTGATGGATGTTTTTGGGGTGAAAGGAATGGAAGAGGTGACTTTTTACGGGGTGACAGCCCTGACGCTCTTTCCCACATATCTGTCGTTATCGACTATGTTGCAGAGCGTGTTGCTGCCCAGCATGATGATGGTGAGGAAAGAGGCGTAGCGGTTCTTTCGGAGGTCGGGAGTGGACGACGACGACCAATAGTTGGCCACGTCGCTGTGGAAAGCGGGACCATACCAGCCCGCTGCAGGGATGAAGATGCTGCTGTTGTTGAGACCGGAGAAGAGCCATCCCTCCACGCCGTGGAAGTCGACACGCTTGTAGATGCAGTTGTTGATGAGTTCCTGATAGTCTTTCTTTGAAGGCATGCACCATGGGGAGCCCCAGTTGACAAAGGCTGCGTCGTATTCCGTCCCGCTGATGTCATCGCCGATGTCATGGCAGACATACATCTCGTCCATGTCGACATAGAAGGCATAGGGGTAGTTCTGCCAGGTATAAGTGTCTTTCTCCTCCACCTCGCCCCAGGCATAGTAGCTGCCGTAGTGCTCAGGCATGTGTGCTCCCACGTTGCAGCAAGCCCATTTCTTCCTGCTGGGCAATCCCAGGTCGATGGCGTGGGGGTGGTGTCCGTCGGGGCAATAGGTGGGCAGGGTGACCACGCAGAGGCTGTCTATCCCGGCCAAGGCCATGCGGACAAGGGTGTCGGGCAAGTGCAGTTCCAAGGGTGACTTTTTCCTCGCATGGCTGATGGTCGAGGTCGAAGGATGAACAGGTGATGCTGTCGATCAACTCAGCGGGGTAATAGGTGGTCTTGCCATTGTCGTGGTGGATGGCAAGCATCTGTTCTGTATGTTGGGCGGATGCCGTGATGCACAATGTTGTCAGGATGGCGCACAGGATGAGCAAACATTTGGACATGTTGGTTGGCAAATTGGTTTCAAGGTGCGAATTTACATCTTTTTTTCCTAATCTCCAAATTTGAGGTGGTGCAAGAAGTCTTGTGTTGCTGCTTCACGATAAGTTTTGCCTGTATCGCTCCTTCAAAACTACGGTTTACCGTGGTTTTATGGGTCTTTCATGTTAATAAATGGATGAATGATGCCGCAGTTTGGCGAAAAAAAATTATCTTTGAGGCATTATTTCATACTCTAATGCGAAATGAGCCAATCTCCTGCCAACATTTTAGTGATTGAGGACCATGCCGTGGTGCAACTCGGCATCAACACGTTGCTTTCCACATGCGGATTCATCGGACTCATCGACAGGGCTTCCAATGGAAAGGAGGCTATAGACAAATTCTTGTGCAACAACTTCGACATCGTCTTGATTGATGTGGAACTACCCGACATGACGGGCTTCGAGTTGTTGTCGCAATTGCGCGAACATCACCCCACCATAAGGGTCTTGTTCTATTCCATGCATGACGAATTCTGGGTGGTCAGGCAGATGTTCAACAGCGAAGCCGACGGCATAGTGATGAAGAGCGACAACCTCGACGAGTTGCGCACTGCGGTGGAAGCCATCATAGCAGGAGGCAGATATTTCAGCAAGGAGTATGAGTCGTTTTTGAAGGAATATGAGTCGCAGGAGGAGCTCTCATCACAGGAAATCAACGTGTTGAGACTGGTGGCGAATGGGATTACATCACAAGAGATAGCCAACCAACTTTATGTGTCGCTCAACACCGTGGAATTCCACAGAAGGCGCATCATGCGAAAGATGGGTGCTTCCAATATGGCGGAACTCATCAAAAAGGCCATAGAGAAAGGCTATCCTTTAGGGTGATAGAAGGCCTCCCTATATTTCCCAGTCCTTCCCAGTCCTTCCCAGATCCTCCCAGTCCTTCCCAGATCCTCCCAGATTCTTCTAAAACCTAATATTCCAGCGTCACCCCGAACACCAAATAGGCTTTCTGGCTACGCGGGTTGGCTGCCACCTCTCCGAAGACGGGGATGCTGAATTTCTCGGTCACTTGTATGGCTTTCTCCGCCCTTAGTGAGAGATGGGTCACTGCGAAGCCGTGGGTGTCATACGACGTGGTGGCCCAGGGCACTGCTCCCGCCGTGACTGTCCAGTCGACACCGCCGAGACGGAAGGGCACCGCCGCCTCCATGTAACTGCTGTAGGCCCGGTCGCCGTCCTCGTTCTCACCGTCGGCACCGGCGAAGTTGGTATACCAGTCGATGCTTGCCACTCCGAAGTCATAACCGATGTTGCCTTCGAAGACGTGGTTGGTGCCGTGGGCGTCATATTTGAAGTAGCGGCTCTTGGGGTCGAAGCCGTCGTTCGTCCAATAGTCGGTGACACCGAAATGGAAGTTCCCCAAGGTGTAATCGAGGGTGAGGTCCAACTCTTTCGTGTCATCGGAGTTGCTCAGTCCCACGCTGCCCCAGGCGGTCAGTGACAACCCTTTGTAACTCAAACCGAGGGTCGGCTGCAACGATACGTTGCCCAAATCCTGGCCGCGCCAGATGTATTGGCTGACTACGTCGGCGGAAACCGTGGCTTCAAGGTCGCTTTCCTGGGCTCCTGCGGTGGCTCCGAGGAGCAGCAGGACTGAGAGGAGGATGGCTTTTGCTTTTTTCATATGGCGAGGGTGATAGGAGAAAATAGGAGGTGATAGGAGAGAAATAGGAGGTGATAGGAGAGAATAGGAGGTGATAGGAGGTGATAAGAGGTGATAGGAGGTGATAGGAGGTGATAAGAGGTGATACGAGGTGATAGGAGGTGATAAGAGGTGATACGAGATTTTAGAGGATTATGGGATGGAGGGCTTTTTAGGGCTTATACAGGCGGTAGGAGATGACGTCGTGGCTCTTCACCGTGACCCTGAGTGGTTTCTTGAGCGAGGTCTTGCCCTCCGTCTTGTGTGTCCATAGGTTATGTATCCGATAGGTGGTTTGGTCGAAGGCGGTGGAGAGGCCGCTCACTTCAGTGTCGGTGAAATTGAACTTCTGCCAGTCGATGGCGTAGGTTTTGTCCTCCTTGGTAGGGTTGAGAATGGTGAAGGCCCAGTCGCCACCAGCAAGAGGTTTGAACCAAAACTGCAGGCCTGCATCGTCGCACAAGTGAAGGCCCTGCACGCCAAGTGGGTCTTGGTCCACGGCAATCAGCTCACGGTTGGTCAGGATGTCGAGCACATCGGAAGTCATATTGCGCACATCGTTGCCGAGAATGAGCGGACTTGCCATCATGCACCACATGGTGAAATGTGCGCGGTCTTCACTCACGCTCATTCCATTGCCCACCTCCAGCATGTCGGGGTCGTTCCAATGCCCCGGTCCCGCATACCGGCGCAGCGTGTCGTTGTATTGGATGCACTGCATCACGCCAAACTGGCTGTATCCTTGCGGGAACACGCGCAGGGAGTCGAAGTTGCACCAGATGTCGGGCGTGGTGCGCCAGGAGTGTCCTACGTCGCGTGCCCAGCGCCAGGGCCGACTGTTGCCCCACTCGCACATGCTGAGGAAGATGGGTCGTCCGGATGCCCTCAGGGCGTCGCTGATGAGTTGGTAGGCGCCTTGCGGATTGATGTTCGGCGTGTTGCACCAATCGTATTTCAGGTAGTCCACCCCCCAACGTGCATATTGCAGTGCGTCCTGGTATTCGTGCCCCAGCGAGCCAGGCATGCCACCGCAGGTCGCCGTGCCTGCGTCGCTGTAGATGCCGAGTTTCAAACCTTTCGAGTGAACGTAGTCGGCCAACGCCTTCATGCCGCCAGGGAATTTCACGGGGTCGACCTGTATGAAGCCGTCGGCGTCGCGCTGGCCATGCCAGCAGTCGTCGATGTTGATGTAGGTGTATCCTGCATCGCGAAGGCCGGTAGTAACCATTGCGTCGGCGATGCCCTTGATGACATCCTCAGAAATCTTTTCCTGGAACTTGTTCCATGTGCTCCATCCCATCTGTGGAGTGTCGGCCAGCCCCTCCCATTTCTGCGCCGCCGCCGGGGCCGATGGCAGCAAAAACAGACAACAAGTCATTGTTGCAAGCAGTAGGTGAAAATGATGCTTTCTCATGTATGTGGTCTTTAGATGATGGCAAAGATAATGTAAAAAACGGTTAAATGTGCAAAACGCCATGTTTTTGTTTTGTCTTTCGCCCATTTTTGGCTATTTTTGTGCCTGGAAAGAACACACCATGTGAACATGCACCCCATTAACTCCCTTTCAACCCCTATGTCAATGACAAAAAACATATTGCTTGGCGCGCTTCTGATGTGGGTCACGGCGGCATCACCCGCAATGGCGCAAGGCGACGTGGTGGGGCAGGCCGATGGCTATGAGTGGCCCAAGGAACAGCCAGTCCTCGACAAACTCTCGGAATGGCAGGACCTGAAGTTCGGCGTCATCATCCATTGGGGCTTGTATGCCGTGCCAGGCATCGTGGAGTCGTGGAGCATCTGCGACGAGAACTGGATTACTCGTGACACCACGATGACCTACCAGCAGTACATGGACTGGTATTTCGCCCTTGCCGGCAAGTTCCGTCCCACAGAATTCGACCCCGTGCAATGGGCGGCGGCATGTCGGAAGGCGGGAATGCGCTATGTGGTGTTCACCACGAAGCATCACGACGGTTTCTGCATGTGGGACAGCAAGGAGACCGATTTCAACATTGCCCGCCACGCCTTCGCCGGCGACCCTCGCCGCGATGTCCTTCGCCATGTCTTCGATGCCTTCCGTGCAGAGGATTTCATGGTGGGTGCCTATTTCTCCAAACCCGACTGGCACTCTCAATACTATTGGTGGGACGTGTATGCGAAGAAGGGCAGGAACGTCAATTATCCCGTCGAGCAGCATCCCTGGCGTTGGAGGCAGTTCACCGACTTCACCCACAGGCAGTTGAGGGAACTGCTTGATGGCTACGGTCCCATCGACATCCTCTGGTTGGATGGTGGATGGGTCTATCCCGAAAACAGGAGGCAGGACATCGGTATGCCGTCCATCGCCCACATGGCTCGTGCCCATGACCCCGGCATGCTCATTGTCGACCGCACCATAGGTGGTCCATACGAGAATTACCAGACTCCGGAACGTTCCGTGCCCGACACCTTGATACAACATCCTTGGGAGAGTTGTCTCCCGCTGAGCGACGACTGGGGATATGTGCGGCGACCTCGATGGAAGTCGCCGCAGCGTGTCATCGCCACACTGGTGGAGGTGGTGGCAAAAGGAGGGAATCTGCTGCTCGGCGTGGGACCCACGCCGCAGGGACTCCTCCAACCCGAGGCGGTGGAGCGGTTGGAAGAGATAGGCAGATGGCTCGACAAGAACGGGCGCGCCATCTATGGCACAGTCACCACGCCCCATTACCATGACGGCGACGTGTGGTTCACCCAGTCGAAAGACGGGCGCTCACTCTTCGCCATACTGGCACCGGGCGAGGATGCTCCGCCCGTCGCCACCATCTCGTGGAGCGACAACCTTCCCTGCAAGGGGCAAAAAGTCAGGTTGCTGTCCACGGGACGTATTTTGAGGCATGTGGTCAAGGACGGCAGGGTGGAGGTGACACTTCCCGCGCCGATGCCAGGCCCCGTGGCGCTGGAGATCAGATAGGAAAATGAAAAAAACAGGAAAAAGCTTTTTACAAAAAAAGTGATAAAAAAATGCTGTTTAAACATTATAATGATTAATTTTGAAATCTTTTAAAATGCCATAGGGCCACTGCTCTCAAGGAAAATTTGACAAGCAGTGATAGAAAAGGTTCATGAAAATCATCTTTGTGGATGGATAAGTAAAGATTTTTGCGATGAAGAAGAAAACCATAGCAGTATTTGCCTCGTTTTTGACGGCTCTGGCCTTCTTTGCCTTCTTCTGTATCTCATTCCTGGGGACAGAATACCTGCTCGAAGGCAATCACGTGTTGTCCATATCGTTGCTGCTTGCGGGAGCCTTGCTGCTTTACTGGTGTCTCCGCGTGATGTGCAAGAGCAAGGCTTCGCGTGACAAGCGCCACAGCCTTCCAAAAGAGGTGGCGGCCATAGCAGGAGCCATCGTCATCTTCTTGGCTGGAAGCATAACCTTCATACATTTTCTCTTTGTGTTCGACCATCGAAAGGAGTTGCGTGAGACCATGTTCGCCACTGCAGACGACGTGTCGAAAATCGACTCTGTATACAAGGATTATGCGCAGACACGTGTGAAGGCATACGACAAGACGTTGAAAAAGAGAGGCGACAATGACCGCCTGGCGAAGAAATCCAGCCTTAAGCGTCGACTCATGCCTGCTGATTACGACACCATTTGCACTCAGCGCAAGCAATGGCTCGCCTCTGTCAATGATGCCAGCGTGTGGAATGTCTCCACCCCCCGCAACTTGCATTACATTGTGACTGCGGGGTATGACTGGACGGAAGAATACAAAAAAGTATCGTCCATCATTTACGAGCATGAGGAGGCTGTGCCTTACGGCGAGGGCGACACAGCATTCACGCGCAGCGAGGCAAACCTGCAGTTCAGCACCCCCCACAAACCCAATGGCAGCAGTTTCGTGGCCACAGTTCTGTGCTGCCTTCTCATACTGACAAAATATTTCAACATCAGGCGTCCTAAGAGCTGGTATGATAGTGGTCACAGATGAAAATAATGGAAAACCAGATATGCAGGATATAGTCAAGAGCATAGCATTCAATCCGTATGGATACACCATGTCCGACCTTCGTGAGATGGTGTCATGGGGAGATGTGTCACGCGCCGAGTTGGCTGGTGTGTTGGGACATGATGTGGCAGGAATGATACTGGATGGCGAATTGGCATCGCCTCTTCCTATGGGGAATGCCAATGAAGCCGGTATGAGAAACATGGACGAAGCCACCCAGGTGATGGTTTGGGGAATGCCCAAGTCGGGCAAGACCTTGGTCATCGCTTCACTGCTCTCGCTTGAAGGCATGGAGGTGCAGCATTTCGACCCCACAGCCACAGAAGGGATGTCTGCTCGCATCAGACGGATGAAGGGACTTTTTGCCAACAAGATGTTGCAACATGTTCCGAAGGACGAAAGCACAGGCAAGGTCAACCATCCAGTCATCTATCGGCCACATTTGATGGGGAAGGCATATCCCATCATCTTCACGGAAGCCACCATACCCCAGAATGGCCCCATTGATGTCGGCATGTATGTGAGGAGCGACCATCTCCTTGTCCATGTGTTTTGCATTGACTGCCGCCAGAACATCCAGAAGCAGGAGCGCAGGATGCGGGAGGTGATGAAAGCTTTGATGGAAAAGGAATATCTTGGTCGCACGGATGGTGTCTACGTCCTTGTCACCAAGACCGACTTGATGAATGCGCCCGTGGCATATAAGGACAATGCCGCCCAAACCCTCGTGACGAAGGGGATGCCCGAATTGTGGCGCGACATCCAAAAAATGTGTTTTGAGAAACAGATTTACAATGTCTTGCCCATTCCTTTCAGTGCCGGCCACTTTGTGATACGCGACCTGGCTCGCTTGGATGCCACGGATGCAGAGATGCTCTTCCACGACGCTCTGCTGCCCAAGTGCCAACCTCGGCGAAACATGCTGGAAAGAGCTTTGTCGAAGGGAAAATGGTGGCAAGCGGCCATCTTGGGCATCATCTTGTCGGGTTTGCTCATCTGGGGTGGGTACGAGGCCTATGAGGTGTTGACGGCTCCCCCCACTGCTCCCATGCTGCCTTATGACTACAAGACCGCTTTCCTGGAAGAGGTAAAAGGTTTGAAGAATATGAGCTACGAGAAGGCCTCGGAGTTGTATAGCAAGAAACGCAAGGACCTCACTTTGGAGAGGGAACTGCTCGATGCATCGGGCAAGGCCATCCTGAAGGTAGAGGATGTGCGTACCTGCGATTCCACCTTGACCAATGATTATGCGAAGGTGCTCTCTGACAAATGCAGCAAACTGCTGTCCTCGAATCAATGGAGCAAGGACGGGAAAACCTTGAACCAACTCTACAAACGGTTGGAAAAATTATTGAAACATGACGATGTGCTGTTAAACGGTGATGTCAAGAAGAATCATACCATCCTCGACGACTATTTCAAGCATGTAAAGCCATTGATTGCGAAGAGCGAGAAATGCAAAAGCATCAAGGATGTGGATGAAGTGGAGAAGGAGGATGGCCAGTCGTGGCTCAAAGACCCTTACTACAACGACGACGAGCTCAAGACGGGCCTTAGGATGGCCACTGTGAATGCCTACAAGAATTGCGCCAGGTATTACAGCGACCAAGTTGACACCATCATCAAAAAATACCCTGAGGACTATCGCTACACTTTCCCTGTAACCTATAAAGACGTAAATGCTGAAATACGGACAGAACTGCTGAATCCGTACAAGAACAGCGTGGACTCCTTGTTGAGCCGGTTGGACGAGAAGGGTGAGAGTTTCGATGGTGCAAGATCCATCCTTCAGGGAACTCTAAAGAAAATAAAGAGATATTCCAAGACATCATTTTTTTGAATGAACCCCGTCTTTCTTCAAATGTTTCACCAAACAATCAAGAACATATGAACTTGTTTTACAAACTGCTCAATCAGTTGAGCCTGTACAAATTCAGAGACTCCAGCAGCCACTTGGCCGGCGCCATAGCTTTCATTCTCTTGGCGGTTGTCTTTTCGCTCTGTTGGATGATGTCGGCAAAAGTGGAGAGGAAAATGGTCTTCACCATCGATGAATACACCTTGGGGGGTGCCAAATCGGTGACCTTTGGTGAAAACAGCGATTTTTGTGTGAAAAACGTGCCGCACGACTTCCTCACCGTCACTTATCAGCCAAAAACGCAGACGTTCAAATGGAGTGTGGGAAAACAGTTCCATGATACCTTGCAGTATTTCAAGATCAATGGTGAAAACCCCAACAAGCATGTCATCCGCAATGATGAGAGGCAGGTGGTGGAATTGAAGCTTCCCACCCCCGACGGCAAGACATTGGAAACCTCTTTCACCGGGGCTGACGTATGGAAAGCTTGGGATGATTTCAAAGAGCAGAAAAACGTGATGGCCCGACATCTCGCCACCTATCTCAAACTTGCAGGAGAAGGGGCGACACATCAGGACAGTGTCAGCTATCTTTCTCAGATGCAGGTAGGCAAAGTGAGGTCTTTCTTTAATAAAGAGGGTGACAACCTCGTCCTCGTCATCCTCGACGAGATGACCACGTTGACCACTGATGGCAAGAAGGACGATTACAACGATGAGGGCGAGGCGCCTCTTGAGGATGGACGTTTCAAGGTGCAATTCTTCGGACTTGCCGACTGGTGCTACATGGATGGCGGCAACTCAGACGATTATTTCAGGGTCGATGGTGTCAACTATGTGATGAAGCCTGCCGTCAAACTGACGGAATGGGGCGCCGGCCATGCCACCATCATTCCCTCGCAGGAAGGACTGCGCATCACGTTCCCGAGGCCCATCACCTATGTGGAGTCGGTGGACTCGTTGAAGACGAGGGCGGAAAAGGCAAGCAAGATTCTCACCATCAAGCAGCTCAACAACTCCTATCCCACCAAGAGCGACCTTTATCTGCCGGCATTCTCCAGTGCAATCAATTTCGACCTTTGCAACATTGAGTTCTTCCATCAGAAGGATTCCATTTGCATCAAGGGCAACAACGACAAGGCGCAGTTGGTGAAAAATCCGGCAAGCGTCATTCCTGCATTGGGGAAGATGACCCTGCATTCGGGAAAAGACACGATGAAATGCCGTGTGGGCTTCATCAAGGGCTCTTTCATCATGGGTTACCTGTGGCTCCCGCTTGCTGTGCTCGTGGTGCTCTTGATGATGACATGGCTCAAGGTGGGGCCGGTGTATGTCCGAAATACAGTCGCACTATACAACCCCAAGCATATCGCCAATTACAGGCCCTACCTGTCCATGCTCCTCATCTGTTGCATGGCCTATTGCGTATGCAAGTCGCTCATAACGCTGAAACTCAGTTATTCATATCCCTATTTTGAGAAACTCACGGGCATCATGCCGTTCTCCACGTCGCTGATGATGCTTCTCTTCTTCAGCCTTGCCATGCTGTTCAACACGCCGCTGCGCCTCTATGCCACAGACAAGAAACCGATGCGGCGCATGGCACATTGGATGGTGTGCGCCTTGCTGTTTGCGGGCTTGGGCTTCTTGTTCTTCTTTGTGGCCGACAAGCAGGTGAGCCAAAGTATCATCGACTCCTATTTCCATGACGAGGTGTTTAAGCTCAATCCGTTCGAATGGATGAAGACATACGGCATCAACGACACCCACCGTTCTGTTGTTTATGCATTGCTGGCGGTGGAGTTTGCGGTGTTGGTGTTGTGGCTTCTTGCCGACTGGATGTGGAAATGGCTTTCCACGAAATGGGAGAGCATGGAGAATTCCTGGCAGAAAAAGACAGACAAGATGGCGAGGTGGATAAATAATAAGTGGCAGAAGAAAGGCAAGAAATACCCCGACCATCTGATTCTGGCCGCCGTCTTGTTGGTGCTGGCTGCCTTCATGCTATTCCATATGGGATTCAGTTGGTTGCTGCTCATCTTGTCGGTGTTCATCTTGGCAGTCGTGTGTTGGAAGCCTTTTGTGACAGAGGCATTTTTCGCTGCACTGAGGAGTTTGTTCCCCACACATGTCATATTGTTCATCATCTTGTATGCCATAGGGAAGTTCGCAGGGAATTTCGGCACGGCGTTCATCACGCTGGTTGTCATTCTAGGCATGACACGTGCACTCACCAGCGTGAATATGTACGAGGGCAAGGTTCCGGGGCATGTCATCTTCTGTCAGATGTTTTTCATCTCTTTGGCATACATCATGGCTGCCATGATCAGCGACCATGGCTACATGACCAATTATCTGGGCTTTGCGATGTGTGTCTTCTGCTTCTATTTCTTGATGAAGCGCCCTACTGCCTATGACGAAGAGGTATATCAAAAGATGAAGGAAGAGAAACGTTGGGCGAAAGCCATCCCGGTCGTGCTGCTGGTTTTGATGGTAGCCATGCCATTTGTATGCAGCTTGCTGTTCAGCCCCGAAAAGGTGAACTACGACCGCTTCGCCCGAAGGGTGATGCTCTACTCCAATTTCGACGACCTGGAGAAAAGCGGCTATAGGTACAGTGAGAGCGACGCAGAGTTCATGGTCATCATGAGTCACTACATGCGTCCTGCACAGGGGCGCGACCCGCTCTCCAACGACAACCATTTCCTCCATACGTCCATCAGTTCGGGGCAGTCGCCTGTCGTGCTCAACGACCTGAGCATGCCGGCCGCGTTCTTCGGCACCTACGGCATATATCTCACCTCCGCTGTGTATTTCCTGCTCCTCTTCATCATCATGTGGATGGTGATGCAGTTCAGTCTGTCCTATTACGACAAAGATGCACGTCTCACCAGGGCGATGCAGTGGAGGTTGCTAGCCATGATGATGTGGGTGGGCACCAGTTTTTACATTTATCTCTCCTATGTGGGCAGGCTGCCCTTCACCGGCCGACTCAATCCTGGATTCGGGGTCGATGCCGTGGGAGAGGCGTTGGAGACTGCCTTCCTCCTCGCATTCATGGCGGCAGTCACTTGCAGGGGAACCATCAAGAAATATGATAATGGCTGGATGTGAACCATTAGAGACATGCGACTAATTGAATAAACTTAAAAACATCAAATGATATGGAGTCAATTCATCGTTTAAGGTATAGTTTTTCTGCTGCTCCTTACGACCAACTATGTAAAAGGATGAGCAGTTATTGGAGGTATGAAGTAAGAGGCAGGAAGCGCATCCGCCTTGCCGTGGTGGGTACGGCATCCAGTGGCAAGAGTTTCTTGCTCAAAGACATTCTCACCTCTTTGGAGAAGATGGCTGCCATCTACAGTCCGTTGGAAACCACGTTGCAGTCATTCAAGGACTTTGGGACCTATTCCCCCGACGAGATTGGAGGCGATGGCAGGACGCCGCTGTATGCCTGTCGGCAAGGGAATCATTATGGTGCGGCTGTCAAACACAACAACAACAGCCATGACAAATATGACATGGACTTCCTCAATATACCAGGTGAAATTTTCGATGTTCCCAGGTCTGGTATGTCCAGGTTGAACGCATATGTTGCCTTGAGAGACCAACTCAGGAGGGCCAAGAATGTGTTTGTCGCCAAGCTGTGGAAGCAAGAGAATACGAACGATAAGATTTGGATTGTGGAATATGTGCAAGGGGCATCCGATGAAAAAGGGAATGAAAACACCGAACTGATTTTGTCTTTCAAGAATTGGAACAGGGTGTACTCTGAACTGAATACCAAGAGTTACAAACTTGTCAAGGGGTCGGAGAGAAAAATCAGCGGAGCCTACCTGCTCAAGCATTTCTTTGAATACGACACCGACTCCGTCATCAACAGCATTGGGGATTGGATTAATTCATTCTCTTCCAATGAATTGGGATTTGACAAGACTGATTTCTCCTCAACAGGCATTGACAGGAGTTTTGTCTTCTTCCATTATTGCTCCCTGGCCACCGACATCGTGATATGCGACAGGATTTTCGTCAGTGAGGAATCCAAAGAGAAGGAAATGTCGTTCGCTGATTTGATTAATGGCCTTTGCGGTTTCATTAAGGATTGCAGTGATAACGACCAACTCCACGTCTATCTTGCTTTCCGTAATGTAGATTTCATCATGGCTCCCCATGAGAAAACCTACAAGATGCTCAATGACAAGACGCTGGCTGATATGAAAACAGAAGAGCGGCATAATGCCATCTACTCGCTCTTTGCCTATGCCATGCAGCATTACCTTGACCCGCGCCTGATTATCCCGAGAGAGAAACTCGCCAGATTCCTGGGTATCCCAGAGAGCAAGTTGCTGCCTTTGGATGAGACCGATGCTGTCACCCCGCACGGGGTCACCACCGACGTGGACAAGTTGATAGCAGCGCTGATTGACACCAATGGAGGAAGTGGCATCCTGAAAGGAGAAACACCCAATCTTAAATCGCATATCAAGAGCCGGTTGGGCGGAAAGGGTCAGGGACTCTGGAGGTTGCTCAACAGGACACAGTTAATATCAAGTGATGGAGGCAAGGCTGTGGATGATATTGTTCCGCATGTCTATTTCTCTTGCACACCCATCACGAGCGACTATGACATTTACGAAAATTACATAAACGACAAGGGGCGGCCGGCATCGGATTTCAAAAAAACCATTGACGGAAAGGATTATCTTTTCAGAAATATGTGCTCCAATGTCTGCTTTGGAAGTTTCCAACTGGCCATAGACATCCTTGCGCAGCATGGACTGGGCAACTACGAAGTGGGAGGCTTGTTGAGAATCATGCAGAATGATGTTTGACATAAACAGCAATGACGGGTATGACAAAACGCATCAGAATAGCCGTCGTTGGGGAGAGGGCAAGCGGAAAGAGCTATCTCCTCTACGACCTCATCCATGCCTTCGGCTTGCTGGGCTACGCACCTGAGCAGCTGCCTCTGAGTTACCCTCACAGCAGTTTCGGCACCTACTTCTACGACACGTTCAACAGCAAGACGGGAGGCATGCGCGGGACGGAGCGTTATGCCTGCCGCCCCGACAACCATTATGCAGCCTGGCTCTCAAAAGGGAAGGTCGGCAGGCGATTGGAAGTGGATTTCCTCAACATCCCCGGGGAGGTGTTCAACATGAGCGAGGAGGTGATGGGCATGTTCTTCACCCTAAGGCAGTTCATCGAGAAAAGGGACAAGGGGGTCTTCTACCTCTCGACATGGCGCAACCCCGCTGGCAAGGAGACAAAACTGATTGTGTACAAAGAACTCGATTTGGTCAAAGGCTATACCTCGGTCGAAGCAACAAGCAATTACCGATTTGGCAACTACATCGGTTGGAGCCACTTGCGACACGAACTTTCCATGGGACAATACCAGGAGGTGAGCCGCAAACCGGTCGGTGGACGTTACATGCTCTCCCACTTGACGGAACTGCAGACCGACTCCGTGCTGCTCACCCTTGAGCATTGCTGGGACCTACTCACGTTGCGTCAAACGGCCGCACTCGAAGACTACAAGGCACGAATGGTGTTCTTCTATTTCTATCCACTCGTCTATTGCCAGCAGGCCACCGACTTGGTCATCTGCGACAATCTCGTCCATGGCGCGAGCGTGGGAAGATTGGCTGAGCACGTGGCGCATTTCATGAAGGAGGGAAACCATCGGCCCCACGCTTACCTGGCTTTCAGGGGAGCAGACAAGCTGCTTGTCAACTTTCCTGGCAACAAGGAGGCACAACTCCTGCCTATCATCAGTTCGGAACCCTCTTCAAGAAACAAGGTATACGAATGGATGATGGCCGACCTACAGAAGCAAATCCTTGAAGGAACCATCGGCAACATGGCAAGGTTTCCTTCCGGATGGGAGAAGCATGTCAAGCAGAGTCTTGGCGACGGTGTGGGCAGGGCATTCTGGCATCTTCTCAACGCCTCGATGGCGGAGGGCGTTGTGCCACGATTGTTGGCAAAAATCAACAACCAGAAGAGCCCCTATGAGTTGCTGCGGGAGTCGGAAAAGCGTTTGCCGCCACACGTCTATTTCACCGCCTCTCCCATCGATGCCGCTTTCCGTATCTACCAGAACGACAAAGACGATGTCACCAGGTTCTATTGGGAGGGTGACGAGCAGTTGAAGGTGTTTACGTTGGAGGTCAACAGCGGACGCGAGCAGC
The DNA here is from genome assembly GCA_017524385.1 of Prevotella sp. Classification (GTDB taxonomy): domain Bacteria; phylum Bacteroidota; class Bacteroidia; order Bacteroidales; family Bacteroidaceae; genus Prevotella. Next base: position 15,630 of record JAFWSS010000022.1, on the reverse strand, counting down.
ATCTGTGCCTGGGTAGTTATCAGTTGCTCACCGACATCCTATGTCAGAATGGTGTCAGTTCGGAAGGGTTGCGCCAGCGTGGCGAGCATCTCTTATATATGCAAAGTAAAATGTAAAGGAAAACGTTTACCATATGATAAAGACTATCAACATATCAAAATTCGCCTCTGGCTCTTGGCCCGACAGCATAGGCGACACCACGTTGTTCTACTCGGAGGCTTATTCGCACCATGCCAGTGGATTGAGCGGTCTGTTCCTCGACAATCCGCCAGTGCTCTCACCCAAGCATGCCTCCCTGGTGTGGAGATACTATGCAGATGTCGATAAATACATCGTCATCCATGTGCAAGGTTCCCATGTGGTGAGCAGGGCGCTGGGTCGCATCTACCCCTTCCGCGCAGGATACGAGGTGAGCCGTGATGAGATGAATGCCATCGGGGTCAACATCACTTCCCTCATCCAGGCGGTCCCGCGGATTGATGCCATGCCTGAAGGGCGCGTGGCGTTAGCCACCGACGTGGAAGTCAAGGAGACGATACCGTCGGAGAAGGCACTCACCTTGGCCACTTATGTCAAGGCGGCCTTGCTACAGGGAAAGACCTTGTATGTCGCCCTCGACAACGTCGGGGAACAGTATTTCTGCGACGGCGTGTTCTCAAAGGAGTTGCAGGTGCTCACCGAGGCTGTGGATTCGATGCCCGTCGACTTGCGGCGATACGCCTCTTTCGGCTTCTGTGTCGATGAGCATTTCGCCGATGTCTTGGAAGGCGTGCTTGTCGTTGTCTATGACAAGGCGAGCCAGATGGTGCCACCTGACGATGCCTTGTCGGTGACATGGGAACAGGCACTAGCAACACCGGCAAAGTTAGGCAACAAGGAGGAAAAGCTGTTGCAAACCATCATACTGCCCGGGGAGAAAGAGCCGCTGTTGACCCGCGAACAGTTGACAAGAGCTTTCAAAATCGTCGCCATGCCCGTGGAGCAGTTGCGTGAAGGCGACTGGACCATATGGAGGGCGTTGGGCAATGGATTCGACCTCCTCGACACCAAAGGGTGGGATGCATTCAGGCGCTATTACAAACAGATGGACAGTGCCACCAAGGAGGCTTACGCCAAATGGGCGCACAAACCGTCGTTGGAATGGACGCTGGAGGGTTTCCATGAAGATGTGTTCAACCTCATGCAATACAAGGACGACGAGGTGGTCGGATTGCAGAAGAAGGCGCTGTCGGGTTATCTGAAAGAAAGAAGACATTCCTTCCTCTTCCGCAAAGGGATGAGCGACGAGGTGAAGCAAATGCTTGATGGCAAATTTGTCAAGTCGCTGCAATTCGGCAATCCGCAGTCGATAATCGATTGGTATGAAATATTCAAACGTCATGAGTGCCACGAGAACAATGGTGTCCAGACTGCTTTCGGCGAGTTGTTCGGACAATTTGTCGTTCCCAAACTCAACTCGATGAAAAAGGTGGTGGAATGCATGAAAAAATATCCTTTTGTTCCTACCAAATATTTCAACCCTCCAAAGGACGTCGCCATACCAGATGATTTCAAAAGTTTGAAACCCGCCTACAGGCAACTGATAGAGAAATGGGTGAGCGAGGCTGCACAGGACTATTCTTTCGCTGACATCGGTGCGTTGCTGAAGGCTTTCTACAGGGTGCTGGACGCATCAAGCAAGGAGGGGCGCTCTCCAGAGCAGGTGGCACTGGAGAAGGTCGAGGAAAAAGAACTCACCTCGTTGCTGGCGGGGGGAAAGGCTCCCGAGGTGCTCGACAACAGTGAACGCCTGCTGGAGGTTGCCAGGGATTTGCCAAGAGCATGGGATGACTTCGTGAGATACACCTTGCTTCCGTCGGTGCAGCATGCATTGGTGGGAGGGAAAAAGGGGCAAACAGGCCAGCCTTTGCTGAGCAAGGAGACACTACTCGATGTGAGCAAATGGTTGGAGATAGCCAAACTGAAAGAAACACACCCTCTGGTGTTCAAGGTCGTGGAGAAAAGGCTGAAGACACTTTTCGAAGACGCCTCGACCCAGAAGATGGGTAAAGACATCAAAGAGCATTTCATCCATTCCAAATCGCTTGAGAGAGAGAAAAAGAAAAAAGATGAGGAGAAGGACGGCAAAACCATCAAATACAAGAACAAAGCCGAAGAAGCATATCCCATCATACGTTTATATATTTCGACCATAAAAAAAACCAACAAGAAAATGTCAAATGAATTGGATCATCTGTTTCGTGACCTTAGGAAGAAGACACGCAACTGGAAATTTTGGGGACTGATAGTCGGCACTGCTGTCATCTGTGCTTTCGGAGGTTTGATGTCAGGAAAATACCTGTTTGCAAAAGCCCCGGCTCAACAAAGCAGCGACATAGCCATTGTGTGGAAGGGAGACAAGACTAGCAACTTGATGACCCAGTTGGCATGTTTGGCCGAATGGGACAGCATCAGCAATGTGAAAGTGGACACCTTTGAGGTATCACACCTCAAGTTGGAGAAAACCAGCGACCTGAAGCCACTCAGCGACGCCTATTACAGCATGACGAGCGCGGTGGTTGACTCTGCCATGGTAACGGCTTGCCGTGTGAACGAGAAAGGCGAGTTGGACGAGAAAAAGGATTCTTTAAACGTTGATGAAGTCAACCCCCTGATTTCTCTTGTTTGTAACAATCCTTATCGGCTTATGGATGTCAAAGTCAAAGACACTGTCATCACTATCCCTAATGACAAGATCTTGGGCAAAGACTCTACTTTGAAAAGTACCATGGATGCCAAATATTATCTCTCCGTGGTGAAATATCTCTCCAAGGCACTGCCTGAGGACGTGAATTTCGCCTATTGAGACTTTTTGAATACTTACTTGACAATAGATTGACGATCATGGAGGAACCAAAAATTGAATCAAGGCTGCAGAGCGACAAGAAAATCAAGCTAAGGCCTTTTTATGTGGCAGGCTTGCCTGTGCTCGTCTTGTTGGCGGCACTCGCCTTGTCTTTCATAAAGGGATGCACGCCGTTGGGAAAAGCGGGTGCAGGAAAACTCTACAACCCGGCAGAGAAAGTCGGTGAGGACGAGGGATTCGTTGGCAAGGCCAACATGCTGCTCAAGGAATTGGTGGCTGATGTCGATGAGTCGGTGAATGCAACATGCCTCGACAGCCTCAACAAGAGATACCCTGCCCTGGAGTTCGACCTTCCTTACGGCGAGGAACACAAGCCTTACATCGAGGCTTCCGACCTGAGGTTGGTGGGCATACATCCCGAGCGAATCAAGAGTGAGAAACTAAGGAAATTCTATTTCAACAGTCGCCTGCCTCAGTTGCTGCAACGACAGAGTGAACAACTCGATGAAACCTATTTCAAGATACGTTTCAAAGGCGAAGACATCAGGGTGAAGCATGTCAGGCCAATTGATTTGCAGTACATTCAATTGGTGCCATCCATGTTCAAGGTGTCACTGGCAAAGAATCCATGGACAGGGTCTGTATATGGTGCACCCAACTGCCTGTTCACCGACACCAATACGGTGTTCCTCACCTATGGCAACAGCATGCTGCCGCTCCACAACGAGGAAAGTTTGACTCGAGAAAAACCTCTCAATTTCCATGCGGTGATGAGCGAGGGAACGCTCATGGGAGAGAGGGAGCCGATAGATTACTACAAATATTACCTGGACGCTTTCAAAAGTGGAGGGGGACACAGCATCAACATCGACTTGCGTGACCATATCAACGAGAGGGGGCAGGCCGAATTCCTTATCTGCTACTCCCACGATTCGCTGATCATCTCACACAGCAACAACATCATCGTGGTGGGTGAGGGAAATGCAAAGACGCTGCAAAAACCGCAGACGGGAGAGAAAAGGCCTGATAAAATACCTTTTGTCGATGGCATGAAATTGCTGGTGTATGATGGGGGCGATAGGAAACTGGGAGAGTTTGTCATTCAAAAACAGGATCCTTCAAGGATGCTGTCTTGCTTGGTACAGTCCAACATGGGGCAAAGCCGGTTCTTCATCGACCCGGCACAAACCGACCTTTTCACACAGCAGATGCTCAGGGGACTGTCAAGGCATCTCTCCAACCGTGACAACGTCGAAAAGGTGGAGCTTTCCATCGACCCCATGCTGTCAAAGACAATGGAACGGGAAATCGAGGGATATCTCCACTCCCTGCAACGTAGCATAGGGAATAACAAGCCCGCCAGACAGGAGAAGGAACAATACGACATGTCGGTCACCATCATGGACATGGCTACAGGGCAGGTTCTCGCCACACCTTTCTACACGTCGTTGTTCGACTATGAGGATTTGCCTGAAAGCATGAAGATGACCACTCGCAACACATCGCTTTCAAGGCGCTCCGTGGGCTCTGTCTTCAAACCGCTCGTGGCGTTGCCATCGGTGCTCACCAATCCCAACTTGCTGGATATGAACACCTCCAGTCCGAGAAGATATTCAAGGTCTGACGACGACACCCATGTCAACTTCTTTGGAAGGAAAACCATGGTGTGGGCAAAGAAAACTTCACATTGGGGAGGATGCAACTTCACCACATTCTTGTCTCGTTCCGACGATGTCTATCCCGTAGCATTGGCTGCCTTGGCCATGACCAGCCAAAGGTTGGAGGCATCCGTCACTACACTGCCCGTGGAGGGTACCAACAACTTCTTCACACTCGACCACGGCATGCTGGCCTTCAGGAAGGCGGATGACCCGCAGAACACCAACCAGCGCAACAGATACTTCACCGACTGGCTGTCATACCTCTACGACACCAGTTATGACAACAATTATGTCAGCGACCTCAATCTCTTCAATGGGCTGTTCACCAATGAAACGCTCGACGTGGAGCAAAAACAGTTCGGTCTCGAGGAAATAGCACCAGAATACACCAACCTCAGACTCGAACGTTTCTATGACGGTGATGACTTCCATGACAGACTGGTGCCGTGGACTTTGGGGCAGGGCGACAACATGTGGAACTGCATCAAGTTGGCCGAGGCGTGGTCTCGCATGATTGGCAAAAGGGCCGTACATGCTTCTTTCATCAAACAGCGCGGAGACACTTTGCCTTCACTCGTACAGTCGGGTGCCGAATACCCGGGATGCGTGTTGGGGCAGAGGTCGGTCGGAGCCATCAACAGCACATGGAATGCTTTCCTTGAAAAACTGCATGAGGCGCAGAAAGACAAAGATTACAAATTGCTCTCACCCATGCGTGATTGTGTGCTCGATCTCAACAGGAGCGAGAACGTCAACCTCACGCTATTCGCGAAGACGGGGACGCCTGATGCTTACATCCGCTATGAATTCCCCATGCTGGGTGGAAACAACAGGTATGTCGATCTCGGCATGTACGCCTTCGCACTTGTGGACAGCAAGCAGTATGCCGACAACATCAAGAACAACCGGCCAGGAAAGGGTGTGGTATGCGTGGTGCGCATCACCAGGTCGTATCAGTGCAACGTATGCAAACCGGGAAAACAATGCAAGGCTTGTGAGGGATTCATGGGGTTGCAATCCAGGGACGCATATCAATTCTTCACCCAAACACCCTCACGCTTGCAGAAATTCTACGAGATGACGAAGAATTATTATTAAGCAGGTAATCAATATCTGATGATAGTGAAAAATGAAGGTTTAGGGGAGAAGTTATCAAAAAAATAACGACAATAGTCAGAAAGGAAGAAGAAACATGAATGAAGATTTGGAACGCCGTGTGTCACTTGCTGTAGATCATTTCATGGAAGGTTTTGGCTGCTGCCAGAGTGTGGTGCTTGCCTTCTGCGACCTCTACGGTTTGGATGCCCAACTAGCGAAACGAGTGTCTGCCGGTTTTGGCGGCGGTGTGGGGCGTATGCGCATGATGTGCGGCGCCGTTTCAGCCCTCGTCATCCTGGCGGGCCTCGACAGAGGTCAGACCGAGGGTGGCGACCGTGACGGCAAGTCGGCATGCTACAAGTTGGTCCAAGAATTGCTGTCACGTTCGAAGGAAGCGAACGGTTCGCTGATATGCGCAGAACTGCTCGGGCTAAGAGGACCCGTGCCCATGGGTGACTATGTGGCCTCTGAGCGAACGGCGGAATATTACAAGCAACGTCCTTGCGCGGAAAAGGTGGAGTGTGCCGCCCGCATTTTCGCTGAATATTTAAACACTAAAAATGCCAAAAATGATTAAAACAGTTTTGCTCATCATCTGTGGTGTTTTGTTGATTGCGCTCATCGTCATCGTTGCTTGCAATGTGGCGGTCATGCTGGCTTGCAAGGAAAAGAAATATGAGAAGGTCGACACCATTCCCCATCGGGAAGTAGGTCTTCTCTTAGGCACATGCCCCGTCGGACACACAGGAAAGCCCAACCAATTCTTCATCCGCCGAATCGATGCCACCGTCGCATTGTGGAATGCCGGGAAATTCGACAAACTACTCATCAGCGGTGGCAACTTCCCTGACGGTTTCAACGAACCAGAGGAGATGAAGGCACGACTGTTGCAACATGGAGTACCCGCAGACATCTTCACACTGGATGGCGATGGATTCCGCACCATCAACTCCATCGAAAAGACCAAGGAACTCTTCGACGGGAAGACCGTGACCATCATCTCACAGGAATTTCACAACGAGAGAGCACTATATCTTGCCAAAGTGAAGGGCATCGATGCCATCGCTTTCAATGCGGGAAACACAAAAAGCCGACGATGGCGGTACCAAATGAAATTCAGGGAGACTTTTGCAAGGGTGAAGGCCGTATTTGAATGTCTATGAATGATGAGAGGAAAAGGAAATGATGGGAGGAAACAAAAGTGCGGGCAAGACGCCCGCACTTTTATTCTACATCAAATGAGAGTTGTGTTATTGCACATAACTGTATGCGCTCGACACCCAAAGGCTTTTTCCATCATACTCCACATTGAACCAACTGCCTTGTTTTCCAAGGTAAGGCAGTTTATCACCTCTGTTGAACCGATACGAGGTGGCTGCTCCAGCGGGGGAAGTCCTTCCGATGACACGGTTGCCTGTGATGACAACATAAGTGATGGTGGCAGAAGTGGTACTCTCAACCTTGGCGTACTCAGACGACACCCAACGCACACCGTTGCCATATTTCACTTTGTACCAACCTTTCTCCAAACCGTAGCAAGTGAGTTTCTGACCTTTGTAGAAGCGCACCCCTGTGTCAACACCTCCAGGGCCATCACGGCCGATGACTCCATTTCCTGTGATGATGATAGTGAAGGGACCAGTGACTTCCTGCACCTCATTACTCTTGGGGCCGGATAGTTCTCCAGCCATCACGTTGCACGTCATTGCCAACAAAAGGAACAACGTTGTAATAAAAGATTTCATTTTCATAGTTGTTGGTATTAGTCCTTTATTAAAAGATTTTTGCAAAGATAAGATAAAAAAAACAATAATCCAACAAAAAACGAAAAAAATCGTGCCAAGTGGGTGAAGAACCCTTCACACCCGGCTGTGGTCGCTAACTTCTTTAACTTCGCCCACTTCACTATCTTCGCCAACTTCTTCATCCTTTTTTCATTCATAAATCTTCAAATTTCAATAAAAATGCCCTTATATCGTTTTTTTTGCGTAATTTTGCAACGCAAAAATGTCGCGCGTGTCATTATTCTTCGGAAATGTGTGTTTTAGAACCCTTCGCGTCTGTCATTTTACCAACCATGCAAACAGTACAAACAAGATGAAAGCAACCTCCATTCTCAAGCGGGTCGGCCTGTGGCTGCTGCCGTTCCTGCTGCCTGTGACGGCCACCGCCGAGTACAATTACGTGGACCTCGGACTACCCAGCGGCACGCTTTGGGCCGAATGCAACGTGGGTGCCACCACACCCGAGGGCTATGGCGACTTCTATGCCTGGGGCGAGACGGAAACCAAAACCTCCTACTCATGGAGCAACTACCAGTATGCCAGCGGTTCGCAATCCACCTGCCAGGACCTTGGAACGCATATCGCCGGCACGAAATATGACACCGCTAAGGCACTATGGGGCAGCGGATGGGTGATGCCCACCCTCGACCAAGCCAACGAACTGCTCAAAAAGTGTTCCATCTCATTGGCCACGGTGAACAACGTCAAGGGATTACGCTTCAAGGGGCCCAACGGAAACACCATCTTCTTCCCCATGACGGGATACAAGTATAACTCATCATACTATTCCGAAGGTTCTCAAACTTACATCTGGACCGACACCAAGGATAATGTCACCAAGGTGGAATACAAGTCGATGTCCATCTACATCTCTCGCACTTCCACCTCAGCGACATTGAAAACCACGGCGGCACCAAGACGCTCCGGTGTCATCGTCAGGGCCGTACGTTCAAAGGATGCTGAGGAGACCGACCCGGTCAACCCGCCTTCCACAAAAGCGCAACTGGTGGACCTCGGACTGAGCGTGAAATGGTGCTCGCAGAACGTGGGAGCCGACAGCGAGTCTGCTTACGGCGAATACTACTCTTGGGGCGAGACTGCCACGAAGGACACCTACACCTGGGCCAACTACCAATATGCCAACGGCTCGAACACCACGGTGAGGGACATTGGCAGCAACATCGCCGGCACGGAGTATGACGTGGCTGCCAAGACAGAAGTCTACGACCCGGAAACGAACAAGCAGGCAGAGGTGTGCATGCCCACCACGGCGCAGTTCGAGGAGTTGCGCACGAAGTGCACGTGGAAGGAGGAGACTGTCGACGGCCACAAGGGCTTCCGCGTCACGGGGCCCAGCGGCAAGAGCATCTTCATGCCCTTCTCCGGCTCCAACTATGATGGCAGCATGCACAACGTGGGCATATACACCTACTACTGGTCGTCGGAGTTGAATGCTTCCGACAATCAGAGGGCCAACACCCTTTATATCAAGACCGCCACCACGCCGACGATTACCGTGGCGCAGAGGCGTACGGGTCTCGTCGTACGCGCCGTGGAACATGTCAAACCAATGGATGAAGATCCTGCCGAACCAGCACAAGCCTCTTTGGTGGACCTCGGACTGAGCGTGAAATGGTGCTCGCAGAATGTGGGAGCCGACAGCGAGTCTGCATACGGCGGATGCTACTCCTGGGGCGAGACTGCCACGAAGGACACCTACACCTGGGCCAACTACCAATATGCCAACGGCTCGAAAACCACGGTGAGAGACATCGGAAGCAACATCGCCGGCACGGAGTATGACGTGGCTGCCAAGACAGAGGTCTACGACCCGGAAACAGACAAGCAGGCTGAGGCATGCATGCCCACCACGGCGCAGTTCGAGGAGCTGCGCACGAAGTGCACTTGGAAGGAGGAGACCGTCGACGGCCACAAGGGATTCCGCGTCACGGGGCCCAGCGGCAAGAGCATCTTCATGCCCTTCTCCGGCTCCAACTATGATGGCAGCATGCACAACGTGGGCGTATCCGCTTACTATTGGACGTCGGAGGTGAATGCTTCCGACAATCAGAGGGCCAACACCCTTTATATCAAGACTGCCACCACGCCGAAGATGTCCGTGGCGCAAAGGCGCACGGGTCTCGCCATCCGCGCCGTGGAACATGTCAAACCAACGGATGAGGACCCAGGCGAAACAGCACAAGCCTCTTTGGTGGACCTCGGGCTGAGCGTGAAATGGTGCTCGCAGAACGTGGGAGCCGACAGCGAGTCTGCTTACGGCGAATACTACTCCTGGGGCGAGACTGCCACGAAGGACACCTACACCTGGGGCAACTACCAATATGCCAACGGCTCGAACACCACGGTGAGGGACATCGGCAGCAACATCGCCGGCACGGAGTATGACGTGGCCGCAAAGACAGAGGTCTACGACCCGGAAACAGACAAGCAGGCTGAGGTGTGCATGCCCACCACGGCGCAGTTCGAGGAACTGCGCACGAAGTGCACGTGGAAGGAGGAGACCGTCGACGGTCACAATGGCTTCCGCGTCACGGGACCCAGCGGCAAGAGTATCTTCCTGCCTTTCTCCGGCTCCAACTTTGAAGGCAGCATGCACAACGTGGGCATATACACCTACTACTGGTCGTCGGAGGTGAATGCTTCCGACAATCAGAGGGCCAACACCCTCTTTATAAAGACCGCCACCACGCCGACGATTACCGTGGCGCAGAGGCGCACGGGTCTCGTCATACGCGCCGTGGAACATGTCAAAACAACCGAGATAGTAAATGACACCGAGGTAGCCTTGGTGGATCTCGGACTGAGTGTGAAATGGGCGGACATGAACGTGGGAGCAGCGGAAGAGGCTGCCTATGGCGACTTCTACGCATGGGGCGAGACCACCACGAAGGCCACATACACCTGGGCCAACTACCAGCACGCCAACGGCTCCGCAGCCACGGTGAAGGACATCGGCAGCGACATCGCCGGCACGGTATACGACGTGGCAGCAAAGAAGGCCATCTACGACCCCGATGACAAAAAGATGGTTGACGTATGCCTGCCCACCATGGCTCAGTTCGAGGAGTTGCGCACGAAGTGCACGTGGAAGGAAGAGACCATCAATGGCCACAAGGGCTACCGTGCAACGGGGCCCAGCGGCAAGAGCATCTTCCTCCCCTTTTCGGGATGCAGTTACGATGGGAAGGAATACAGTCTCAACGTGTCGTGCAACTATTGGACGTCGGAAGTGAACGCCTCTGATGCGCAGAAGGCCAACGTCCTTTACATCAAGACGGCGAACGCTCCGAAGATTCAAGTGGCACAAAGGCGCACAGGAGCCTTCGTGCGCCCCGTGGAAAAAGTGGAGGTCGAAACACCCCCGACACCACCAGACACCGACGCTCCTTACGCCATTCTCAGCAGTTCCACTCTGACGTTCTACTACGACAGCAAGAGGGCGTCGCGCTCGGGGACGGCCTATGACCTGAACACCGGCAAGAACGCACCGAAATGGCTGGCAAAAGCCTCTTCCGTCAAGAAAGTGGTGTTCGATGCTTCATTCAAGGACGCAAGGCCCGCCACGTGCCACCAATGGTTCTACGGCATGACGGCATTGACCACCATCACCGGCATCGCCAATCTCAACACCTCGGATGCAACCAGCATGCAGGGGATGTTCACCTATTGCAGCACCCTCGCCGCGCTGGACTTGACCCACTTCAACACCGCCAACGTCACCGACATGTCGGCCATGTTCTACTATTGTTCCGACCTGGCGGACATCGACGTGAGTCAATTCAACACCGAGAAGGTGACGCACATGGGACTGATGTTCGCGTTCAGCGGACTGGAAAAACTAGACATCTCCAACTTCGTCATTCCCGACTCCACCATGTCCAGCGGGAAATCCACACTCAATATGATGGGGGCTTGCACCAACCTGCAATATCTCACCATTCCTGCTTCGGCGGTGAAACTGAAGAGCAACGCCTGCGAACTCATCGGAACAGACAGGCCGTGCGTCATCACAGCACCTGAAGGATTCAATTTCGCTGTCAACACTTCAGGCAGCAACTTCAAGTGGAAAGGCGGGCGTTTCAAATTCTCAACGGCTCCTGACCCGGACCCGGACCCCGACCCTGACCCAGATCCGGACACCGGCAACCATGAGTATGTCAACCTCGGACTGCCGAGTGGCACGCTGTGGGCTACCTGCAATGTGGGTGCCTCCGCTCCAGAGGAATACGGCGACTTCTATGCCTGGGGGGAGACCACGACGAAGGCCACTTACTCTTGGAGCAACTACCGCTACGCCAACGGCTCTTCCTCCACCGTGCAGGACATCGGCGCCAACATCGCCGGAACGAAATACGACGTGGCAACAACACTTTGGGGCGACGAATGGGTGATGCCAACACTCAACCAAGCCAATGAACTCCTCAAGAAATGCAGCATATCCCTGGCAACGGTGAACAACGTACCGGGGCTGCGCTTCAAGGGGCCCAACGGAAACTCCATCTTCTTCCCGATGACGGGATACAAATATGACTCGAACTACAGTAATGAAGGTTCACAGACCTACCTTTGGCTGAGCGAAGAGGACAACGTCACCAATGTGGCTTACAAGGCACTGTCCATCTACATCCAGCGCACCTCTACGTCGGCGAGCATCAAAACAACGGCGGCTCAACGACGCTCCGGCGTCGTCGTACGCGCCGTACTTGCCGGCAGCGGCTCCACCAACGGCTTCGACTTCGACACCGATGGCATCTTCTGTGTGACCACCACCGGTTCATCTCCTTCCGACGATGCAACATACACCCTCCAGGGCATCAAGGTCGAAGGCTCCCTCAAGCCTGGCATCTACATCCGAAACGGAAAGAAGTTCACGGTGAAATAGATTTGAGATTTGAGGTTTGAGGTTTGAGATTGGAGGTTTGAGATTGGAGGTTTGAGATTTGAGATTGGAGAAAAAGTGAACGTATGCGCCATGTGATTGTGCTCTGTGCACTGCTGTTGTCAAGTACCTTGGCTGCCAAGTCGGTAGCCAACCCCGTACATGCCGTCGATTCGTTGCTGGCAGCCTATTCCTCTGCCTCGCGAAGCAACAAGGCGGACATCGGCGACCGCCTCATCAAACTGAGCCTAGCCGATGACAACCTCTTGTCCATTCAGCGCAAGACCACTTCGCTAAACAGCGACACTCTCGACTTTTTCGTATGGCTCGCAGCGGAACGCTTTTACTACAACAACAGTTATTTCAAGGAAAGTCTCGCACTCATCGACAAGGCCCTCGCTTTGGCAGAAGGCAACGCCCCCGAATACCATGCGATGCTGCTCTGCGACCGCGGCTACTGCCTTTTCAAGACCGGCAACAACAAAGAGGCCACGGAGGCCGAATTGGAAGCAGAACGCTTCAGCAAGAAAAACGGGCTGATGCTCCCTCAGGCCCGCGCTTACAACTACCTGGCTATCATCAACATCTCACTTGGTTCCATAGACGAGGCCAAGCATTTTGTACAAAAAGCACTCGACACCGACCGCCTGACAGGGTCGGACCAGAACACCCACAACTACCTTGGCATCGCATGCGAAGTATATAGCGTGGCGAAAGAGCCCGACATAGCCATACGATATGGACACCAGGCCGTGGAGGCCGCACGCGCCATCGGATACACTGCAGGAGTCGTCAACCACCTCTCACAACTGAGTTATGCCTACAACAGGAAAGGCGATTTCCAACAGGCTCTGGCCATGTCGCAGGAGGCGGTGAAGACTGTGGAGCAGATGGATGTGGTGGATAGAAACCTGCTCGCAATCAGTTTGGAGTATGTGGCTTTCAACCTCCTCGACATGAAACGAAACAGCGAGGCGGTGCCCGTCATACGAAGGGCCATCAGCTTGCAAGAGGAAATGGGCAACTACCGTTCGGTGTGCTACGACTACCTGTCGCTGGCTGAGGCGTTGGAGGCAGACCAGCCTCATGAGTCAAACAAAGCCCTGCACCGCTATGCCAAGATGCTTGACTCCCTACACCAGGCTGAGATGCACGAGGCTCTTGGAAGCGCCAATGCCGCACTACACAACGATGAACTTCAGGAGGCAAACGAGGAGAGCCGCCGCAACTTCAACAGGATAGCCATCGCCGCCCTCGTCGGCCTGCTCCTCCTGTCGGCCGTCATCGCCGTATTGGCATATGTCAACCACTTGCGAAGGCGCACACAAGAGGCCACCGAGCGACTCCAAAAAGCCAGGGAGACCTTTTTCACCAATGTCACCCACGAACTTCGCACTCCGCTCACCGTCATCCTCGGGTTGACGCAGCTTTTGCATAAAAAGGAGACTGATGCCGGCAAGAAGGAGTCGCTCGCCATGATCGAGCGCAACGGGCAGTCTCTGCTCACCCTCGTCAACCAACTGCTCGATATTTCAAAAATGACTTCCGAGACCATCCAATTCTCATGGCAGCAAGGCGATGTGGCTGCCTTCGTGGAGATGATTGTCGAGCATTTCAGCCCGATGGCCGACCTGAAAGGGGTTGACCTGCATTTCGATGGGGCCTCTCACGCCATTCCGACATTTTTCGTCGCAGATGCCATGCAGAAGATGGTGGGCAACCTGATTTCCAATGCCATCAAGTTCACTCCTCAGGGAGGAGTGGTGACAGTAAGCATCGCCAACACCGGGAAAGAGTTGCATGTCAGCGTCGAAGACAACGGTGTCGGCATCCAACCCGAAGACATCGAACGCTTGTTTGAACCGTTCTTCCAAGGCACCAACCATGAGCGAACAGGCACCGGTGTGGGGCTTGCTCTCGTCAGCCAACTGGCAAAAGCCTTGGGCGGACAGGTCGGGGTGAGCAGCACACCTGGCGAGAAAACACGGTTTGTCATCACTCTCCCGCTGAAGGAGAGGCTTTCAGAGGGGGACCGGCTCGTGACAACAACAGACTTTCCCGACATGCAGACCGACTCGACGGAGGCTATGATGAACGATGGCATAAAACGTGAGACGGCTGCAGAGGATGAGAATGGAGAAGTGGGGAGGACACGGATTCTCGTGGTGGAGGACAATGCAGACGTGGCGGCATTCATCGGCTCCGTGCTCAATGAAAAATACGCCGTGGCCTACGCCGCCAATGGTGCGGAAGGAGAGCATAAAGCCACTGAATGGATGCCTGACCTTGTTGTCACCGATGTCATGATGCCTGAAGTGGACGGACTGGAAATGTGCCGCCGCATACGTTCTTCAGAAAAGACCAACCACATCCCAATCATCATCATCACCGCACGAAACACCGACAGCGACCGGCTGTGTGGCATCGAAGCTGGGGCAGAGGCTTATCTTTGCAAACCCTTCATGGCGGAGGAACTGCTGCTGAGGATAGATAAAATCCTGGAGCAGAGACGGATGCTGCAGCAAAAATTCCAAAAGACAGTCAACATCCCAGAGTCAGAAACAGATGTTATGGATGTTACAGACGCTGCTGCCTCCGCGCCAGAACCTTCAAAAGAAGAAACCATCTTCGAGCGAAACCTCTCTGAGGCCAACAGGGATTTCCTCCGCAAAATCGACGAGGCGATATTCCGACTCATGGCAGAGGGCAAGGTTGACGTGCAGGAAGTGGCTACGGATGTTTGCCTTAGCCGCTCGCAATTTGGACGTAAACTACGTGCCGTGGTCGACATGTCGCCTTCCGACTATATCAACGAGGTACGCCTGAATGAGGTGAGGAGATTGCTACATTCGCAACCTCAGTTGTCTTTGCTGGATATTGCACTGCGCACAGGCTTTTCCGACCACGCTCACCTCACACATGCTTTCACTCGCAAGTTCGGCGTTTCACCCTCTCTTTATATCCGTCAGGCGAATGCTGCTAACTGAGCATGCGCCGACAGAATGAAGAAGTTAACGAAGTTATTGAAGTTATTGAAGTTATTGAAGTTATCGAAGTTATCAAAGTTAACGAAGTTATCGAAGTTAACGAAGTTATTGAAGTTAACTAAGTTATTGAAGTTATCGCTTCGCTCGAAGTTAAAGACAATAGTCTGCTCGCTCATAGCCTTTACTTAGACCTTTTTCTACGGAAATGAGGGAGAAAAAATGATTGAGAACCAGATAATCAAATACCCCACCCCAGCCCCTCCCCTCAAGGGGAGGGGATATGCGCACCGCCCTTTTACTTACTGTCCTTTTTTCAAGTGGACTCATTCTTTAACTCCCGAAAACAACTCCTTTT
>JAFWSS010000021.1 GCA_017524385.1 Prevotella sp. | reverse complement strand
TCACGCAGTGCGATGATGCCTATTTGTCTGATGTGTTTCATTGGCAGTACGATGTCAACACTTCATCTTTTACATCCTTAGTATTGCCGACATTCCGGGACGCAGACCCGTGACTTTCTCCAATGGACGGACCTTCACCTCGAAAGTTTTCTGGTCGTACTGTCCGCTGGCCTTCGTGGCCTTCCATACGGCAAACGAGCCCTTGTCCTTCATGTGGAACACCTTCATCTTGATTTCTTTTTCCAGGGCAGGGATGAAGACCATCACCTCGCTACCCATGGCGACCTCCTTCAACTGGTCTTCTCGGATGTTGAACGTCACCCATGGGTCATCCATCAAGGAGATGGTCATGATGGGGGAGCCGGTGCCCACCAGTTCGCCCACTTTGGGATACACGTCGCTCACCTCGCCATCCATCTGTGCCACCTGTTTGGTTTCGTTGATGTAGGAGTTCACTTCCATGACGGCTCCGCTGGCCTGGTTGACTTGTGCCGAACTAGCCTTCCTCTCTTCCTGACGTGCCCCGTTGCGAGCCATGTCATACTGGCTTTGGGCCGCCTTCACCTGGGCTTCAGTGGCTTCCACCGCTGCCTGCGCCTCGTCGCGCCTTTGTGCGGTCACCACACCCTCTTCGAAGAGGTTGTTGATGCGCTCGAAGGTCTTGCGGGCGATGTCGTTGGCGGCCTTTGCTTGTTGCAGGAGTTCGAATGCGCCTCGTATCGTTTCCTCGCGTGCGCCGTTGTCGGCCATCTCGTGGATGGCGGATGCTGCATTGCGCGCACTCTCGGCTTGCACTTTCTTGGCTTGCACCTCAGGGGCGTCAAGAATGGCGAGCACGTCGCCCTTGTGCACGAAGTCTCCCTCTTTGGCGCGGAGTTCAAGTATGCGTCCTGGCACTTTGCTCGATACTCGGTATTCATCCACTTCCACCTGGCCCTGAATCATATCCGGGTCGCGGTCGAGTGCAAGATAACCGATAAGAGCCACGATGATCACTACTGTTGCAAATCCTGCAATGGCGAGCAGGATGTTGTTGTGCTGTTTTTTTGCCTGATTCGACATTTTCAATTATTCTTGTTTATCTTGTTTATCTTGTATTTATGGAAATTATTCTCTCCAATTGCAAATAATTAGTAAAAGTTAAAAAATAACTTGGTACTGTTTTAACATATAATTCTTGCTTAGGCAAGCGTCTCCTTCGTCGCCGAGCGACCATACAATTAATCATAAATTCCTGTGCGTCAGAATTTTTGGTTAATTCGTGATAATTCGTGTTCTTTATTATTCATCCCAATTTATTTTTTTATCATCACTTAATTCAACACGCACTCGACTCTGCCGCTTGGCTCGTCCAGGAATTATCACCAATCATGCATGAATTGCTGCACAAAATGGAAATAGCATGCAATTGATGATTATTTAATGATAATTATATGTTTATGCTGTTTGATTGAAAATTCGTGTGAATAATGTAGGTTATAATAGTCCCAAGGCTTTGCGCAAACCCAGAAGGGAGAGTTGCACTTCTATTTCTGCATCGATTTCCTGGGTGTGGGCCGACTCCCAGGCGGTTTGGGCGGCCATCACGTCGGAGAGGTTCATCACACCCTCGCGGAAGCCAAGGGAGGCACAGCGGAGGTTCTCCTCAGCGCTGGCCACATGTTTTTTCGACAGTTCCAGGCGACGATAGGCCTCGCGCACCTTGAAGCGCTCCTGCTCCACCTGGAGGTTGATTTTTTCCACCAAGTCGCTGTGTTCGAGTTTGGCTATCGTCGTGGCGGCACGTGAGGCGGCAAGTTTGTAGCGCCCGTCGTGCCAGTCCCACAAGGGCATGCGGACGATGACACCCACGTTCCATACTCCGGAAAATTTACGCTCGAAGCCATTGAAGGTGTTAGGGTTGGATATCAAGTATCCGCCCGTCAGAGCCACTTGTGGACGGAAATGTGTGGCGGTGATGATGTGCTGCGCCTGCTCGGTGATGCCGACGGTGGTCAGCAGCATACGCAGTTCGGGACGGTCGACTTCCTCGGCGTTGCTGGTGGGCAGCGGCTCGGTGGTGGTGCCGAGGTCGCGCCCCTCGTCGTAAAGCGTGTACTCCGTGTTCATCGGAAGGCCGCAAAGTTGGCAGAGGAGCATCTTTGCCAAGGTGAGGTTGTCGTCGACGCGCATCTTGGCCATCTCCGCTTCATTCACCCTGACATCCACGTTCAATCCATCGGCGCGGACGGCGACACCCTCCTTGATCATCTTGTAGACGTCGTCGTGGAGTTTTGTCACCAATTCGAGGTAGCTCTCCGCCAATTTCTGTTTCTGACGGAGAGATACCACCAGCCAATAGGTGGCGTCGATTTCGTAGAGGACATTCTGTTGCAGCATGTCGTAGTTGTTGTCGGCAAGGGTGGAGTTGAGTTCGGCGATGCGGTTCATCGCTTTGATGCTGCCTCCCATGTACAAGGGCTGGGTCAGCATCACCGATCCGGCAAACATGTTGTGGGTGTTGGTGCGGAAGGCCTTGCGGATGGTGGAACCCAGGTCGTCGCCCATGGTGGCAAGCGACGAGGAGAGGGCCCCCATCTGCTGTCCAAGGTTCTGTGCCATCTGCGGGGAGATGGTGCCATCCTGCACCATTCCGGTGATGATTTCTGTCGCCTTGGGGGTCAACCCCGACACGGCATTGGTGCCAAGATGGTTCAGTGCATCCTTCTGAGAGTTGTTCAAAATCGACACCTCTTTGCTCATCAGCTCATAGCCAGCCATGGCGTCAACATGGGGCAGGTACTTGGTCCTGGCAGACATCACGTTGTATGATGCTGCTTCCTTTTGCGTTCGGGCCACACCAAGTTGCTTGTTGTTGGTGATGGCCAGTTGGCGACATGAGTCTAGTGTGAGCACCCGTTGTGCTTTTCCCGTCATGGGCAAAAGCACCAACAGCACAAGTGACGCCACTTGTGTCATCGTGTTTTTTTTCTTCTTGGAATTGCTCATTGTAAATTGGTTTGTTCCGTTTTTGTTAGAATTCAAATCCCAGGTTGACGAAGATGTATGGTTTCTTGGTGCGGTTGCTGTAGCCGATGGAGCCTCCTATAGGGCCGAACATCGTGTTGAGGTAATAGGCAGCCTGGCAGCCGAACAATGTCTTGTGGTCCAACAGTTCCTTCAACCGGCCGGACTGTTGGGCTCCGGTCACGCGAACCAGTGCATAGTGGTTGCTGCCCATGCGCTGTTGCAATTGCAGTTGGGCGGCGACGAAATGGTGGTCGACCGACTCTATGTTGCCGATGCCGGCGAAGGGCATTTGCTGCTCCACGTAGTGTCCGAACCAGTCGCCGCCGATGGTGTTTCCGAAGACGGGCGGTGTGATGGACCCGAAGAGAAGCCTTCCATAGACCATGGGCTGTATGGTGAAGCGGCTGCCTAAGGTGAACGACTTGCGCCAATTGGCACGCACGTCGCTCATCCCCTTCTTGTGGTCGAGACCGGCGAAATTGTCTGTGAGGTAGGAATACTCCGCACTGAAGCGAGCACCGCGTGTGGGGAAGTACCAGTTGTCTTCGCTGTTGTAGTCCATATGGGCGCGGTAGCTGAAGAAGTGTTCATTTTTGAGATCCACATTTTGGGTGTGGTCTTTCTCCAGGGCGTTGCGATAGTGGAGATAGTCCCATCTCAGTCCCATTTGCAGGTTGAAGTGCCTGAAGTTGAGGTTGATGGGAATCACGTCGGCTTGGAACTGGTTGTAGAGCACGTTGTAATCAAGGTCGCCCTCGACATAGATGTCCACGTCGTTGCGGCGGAAGGTGTAGCTGAGTATGGGGCAGGTGAAACTACGGAAGTGTGTGGTGAGTTCGCCTCGTGCCATCATGCGCTTGCCCAATCTCAGGGTGACGTCGACGTTCATCGGCACGTCAGCCTTGATGGGGAAGTCGGCACCCAGTTGCAAGGCGGCGTGTTCCTCGGTATCATAGCGCAGTCCCAAATGGGCTTGGTTGGTCTTGCGGTTGCCTGCGGTGAGGATGACGCGCACGCCATCACCATCGGGTTCCAGCCGGCACTCGGCGGTCTGGTAGAACAGGTCCATGCGCAAGGTGGTGGTGAGTTGCTGCTGGAGGTTGGCGTCTATGCTGTCGTTCTTGAGCGGGGAGGACAAATCAGTAATATGGTAACTCTGGTTGATGCCCGTGTCGATAATTTTATTTTTGTTGCGAATGTGGAATTTCTGGCAGAGGAAGCGCACATCCTGCGGTGTCATGTTCTCGAAGACGTACCCCGTGACATATTGCTTGTCGGTCATCACCGTCGGGTTGATGGGATAGTGCACGGGGGGCTGGAACGAGTCGTCGATGCCGATGCGCTGCTTGAGGGCCATCAGTTCGTCCCAATGTTTCATGGCTTCCTCCTCGCCACGGCGGATGAGCGTGTCGATGGCGACGAGTGAGAAACTGGCGGCGTTGTAGCCTTTCGTGTCCACTTGGACGTGCACGTCGGTGATGGCCAGGTTCTCGTCATACTTGTTCTTGCAGTTCACGTCGATGATCTGGCTGAGGATGCTCATGGTGCGCCCCATGTCGTTGGCAATCTTCGGTTCGCCTTGCACGGTGACGCCGATGATGATGTCGGCGCCCATCTCGCGTGCTATGTCGGCAGGGTAGTTGTTGCGCAGACCTCCGTCCACCAGCACCATGTCGCCGATTCTCACGGGCGAGAAGGCAGCCGGGATGGCCATCGAGGCGCGCATGGCTTGTGGCAATCGTCCACTGTGGAAATCATATTCCGAGTTGTCGATGACGTTTGTGGCCACGCAGGCGAAAGGGATGGGCAGGTCGCGGGAGAAGTCGAGAGAGTCGGTGTATCCCACGCACAGTTGCTGGAACAGTTCCGCCAGGTTCTTGCCTTGGATGATGCCGCCATCGTTGTAGTTGAGTTTGCCGACGGTGATGCCTCGGTTGAAGAAGTAGGTGTTTTGTTTCTTGCGGTCGGCGAGGCTTTGTTTTGACATGTCCTCCTTGTCGGTGATGACATAGCTCCAATCCTGCACCCGCACCATGGAGTCGAGCGAGTTGGCATTGTATCCGATGGAGTAGAGTCCGCCGATGATGCTGCCCATCGACGTGCCGGTGACGATGTCGATGGGTATTCCGGCGCGCTCCAGCACTTTCAGAGCCCCGATGTGTGCCATGCCCTTCGCGCCACCGCCACTCAACACGACGGCTACCTTCTTTCTTTCCGTAGGAAGTGGGGTGCTGCCCGATGGCACACTGTCCTGTTGTGCGCTCACTGTGCAACTGATGATAGCGACGGCAAAAAGCAATAGTATCTTTTTCATCTTTTGGGGTTTTTCTTACGGTATTTCAATGGAGATTGCCACTGTCATCCACCTGCGGTTCTTCGACACCTTTTCGTGGATGAAGTGATTTTTACTTCATCATACTTATGTGCAAAGTTCGTTAAAAATAACAATAAAAAGAAGTTTGTCATATACTTTTTTTTTCTATTTAACAATTATATGGCACAAATGACCAAATTGGACATTAATACGGTATTTCCGAACAAGAAGAAAACGGTCGTCTTCTTGTTCGTCTTTGTGTTGTGGGTTTAAGGGTTGCATATGGTCGTTTGTCATGAGGCCAGGCTTAGCGCCTTACTTGTTCTCCTATGCTGCAAATGTTGCAGACACTCCTATCACATAAACTCTTCACACCTTGCTGTTTTCCACATCCACACTTTATTGACAATCTTGTTTGGCGACATGTAGAGATTTCGTTTTTTTGATATTTTTTTTGCGGGATGTGGTAGGGTATTTCGTTTTTTTTCGTATATTTGCAAATAATGAATCATGGGGACGGAGTTTTTGATTCGTTTTTTTGCAAAAATCACTCCCTATGATTGTATAAGTTTTGTAATCACCTTTTTTTAGTTCTGCAAGTAGGGAAAAATGAGGCGTGAAGAACCATTTGATTAAGCGAGTACAGAAGAGCTTTGGTTCATATCTTCCCTCAGTCTTTTCCATCTTTGAGTCCACTTGAAAAAGTGGACAGTGAGCAAAAAGTCGGTGCGCATCTCCCCTCCCCCTAAGGTGCTTAAAAGTTCAGGGATGCCTCTTCCAGAATAAAAGGAATGACACCGACATACTTGATGCCGTCCTCATCAGTCCATGCTTTCACGTTTCCGTCAAGAATGACAATCTTATGGAAAAAGTCGCAGTGGAGGCATAGTCCGTAATGGCTCAGGGAGAACGTTTACTGATGCCTCTACATAATGGTCTCTTTTGATAATCATTGCTTCCGACAGTGTTGATGCAAATATGGTCGAACCATTCGACTGTTTTTGCAGTGCAAAAGTATGGTGTTTTTTGAAACAACCAAGAAAAGAGACACTTATTTGCTTTTTAACCATTATTTTTTGACGGATTTACCGCTACTGATATGGAAAAATCTGAACTTACATTCAACGACCTTCCGCAGGTTATTGCCCAGCTTCGGGATGAGGTGATGGGTATGAGAGCCTTGCTGAACAGACAGCAGGAAGAGAACAGGAAACATCAGGTAGGCGAGAACCGCCACAAGCCCCTTAACGGACATATATGAAGCATTCCCTACTAATGGGAGGTGAGGGTGCGCATCGCCCATAATTCTTCCATTAGATGGAAGGTATCTGCTAATGATGTCAAGTTTGTCTTGATATCCGTTCTTTTACCCTCAATGGTATCAACGAAAGATTGTATCTCGTTGAAGAATCCCTGTGAATGGATTTGGTTGTTTGAAAGGATGGGTGAGAAATTGTTGCGGGTGTAAAGATATTCAAAGGTCTTTCTCCATGGACGAACTTTCTCCAATGGGAGTCCGAAGAGGGTGGAGGGGATTGGCTCATAGGTGAGAGAGTCGGTTTGTGAGAGGCGGTAAATGCCGGACGTGGTGCAGACTTTCAGCGATTCTTCTGCGGCAGCCCACGTGTAGGCGGTGGAGAGTTCGAGGGTGCCAACGATGTCTTGGTGTTGGAGCATCAGGAGATATGAGGAGGGAGCGATTTTGCGACAGGCGATGATTCCGGGCTTGCCGAAGAGATGGCAGACGAGGTCGAGGGGATGGATGAAGAGTTCTGTCAGGGCATTGCCTTCCGGGTATGCTCCAGTGAGATAATGAAGGTCGTAACTGTTGAGGCGTTCAGCACGCAGACGTTTTTGTAACAGTTGGACGGCAGGTGCATACCGTTTCTGTAGACCCACCATGGCGACGGGGGATGCGTATTGCCGCTGGAGGGTAATCAACGCATCGAGTTCTGCCGCTGTCCGGCATGGCGGTTTCTCAATGAAGAGTGACTTGCCATTCCGCAATACCTGGGAGGCGATGGGAAAGTGAGCTGAGGGTGATGCGGCAACAAACACACCTTTGACAGTCTTGTCATTCAGCATTTCGTCAAGTGTGGTTGTGCCCTTCACATTATGAAATTTTTTCTCTATCAGTCGCGCCTTCCTTTCTGACGTTACGCAGATGTATTTCAGTGGTACTCCAAGGTAATGAAGAATAGGGTACAGATTCGTCAATGAGTGTTGTCCCATACCGACGAAGGCATAAGAACATTGGTACGTTTGGCGCAAGTAAGATAAAGTGCGCATCTGCTTGTATCGGGCGATAAGTTTCTGTATCATTGTATTTCTTTTAGATGTTTTCGGTAGGTTTGTTTTGGGTCTGCCGTCCATTGATAAGGGCCATAGAACTTCTCAATGAGCCACTTGGGGAACAATCGCTCTAAATTGCGCACTAGGATGATGTCGTACTTTCGGTGGAAGTTGATCCAGCAGTCGTTGCATTTTTGAGTATGATGGCATTGTACCTTACAAGCCTGGATGCCGTTGAAGATGTCATCGAGTGATTGACGGTGGATGTTGCCAAGCATGGTATTGAGGTTCTGGCATAGAGGCACGTCGCCGTTGCTGTGGATGACGAGGTTGCTTATGATGCTCTGGCATCGCAGCTGCAGATTACCTTTTTGCCATTGGTCATAGAGTGCGACGAAATCGTAGTTCTCCTGCGTGCCATGGATGTTCTTTGGTATCTGCCCGATGAAATCTGTTGCTGTGAGCAGTTCGCTTGTCGTGTCGAAAAAAGCCATTGTGCCGTATATCCCTATCCGCACGTCAACGCCGTATTGTTTCGCCACATCTATTACGAATGCCATGTCTTCAAACCCATTCCAAGGTGACAGGCAGAACATCAACGACAAGGGTACTTCTTCCTTGAGTGCTTCCACCACTTCTATCACTTGGTCATAACCATCTCTTCCTCTCATCCGCTGGTAGGTCTCGCGCCCGCCATCAAGAGAGACGTAAAGATGTCGGGGCTGATGACGGCGGACGGCATCGATTACCCGACGAGGCTCAAGACAGTTTGACAGCAGGGTATAGTTCGAGTGGTTTGATTGGAACCAGTCCATGATTTCCTCGGCCTGCGGATGCAGGATGAACTCGCCGCCCTCCAGTCCTACCGTCGTCCGTCGTGTTACGCATCGACTTTGCATCACCCGTTTGATGTCTTCAAACGAAAGATGCTCCACCGGTCGTTTCTGCCAGATGTTGCAGTGCTTGCAGCGCGACTGGCACGCAGTGGTCGAGTAGATCATCAGTTGTGAAAGTCGCTTGTGTCGCGGTCTTGCCGTGTTGTTCAGATAGAGCAGCCCGTTGTAGGCGTAATCAAGGAAGGTGTACATGGCGGTCTTTTTTGACCGCAAAAATATGAAGTTGTCAGGCTGAACAAAGTTTATTGACGTACCCAAAAGGTACGCTCATCGAATTAGTCTTGGCTAGAGTACGCAAACCATACGAATCAATCAAGGGGACAGGCTTTTGATTGCCTCAAAATCTGTCCCCTTGATTGTCATGGCGTTCCTGTTCTATAGTGACAGGATGAACTCATCCCATTGAGCGGGAGTGCCTTTTTGTCCGAACACTTTCATGAACAGTCGTGAGCGGGTGCTGGATACGGATTGTTTTGAATGTGATGTCAGGCGGGCGATGCCAACGGGCGTGATACCCATTTTGATGAGCATGGATATGCGCATTTCTTGGGTGGAGAGTTTGTGGAATTCGTTGAGTCGGTGCTTGAATCCCGGGTTGGTTTTCTCTATGGTGTCCTCAAGGATGTGCCAGTCTTCGTCTGTCATGGGCCTTTGATGCGTGTCGGACAAAAGTCGGTTGATGTGTTGACAAATTGGAGTGTTGGCAAGTATTTGGTGTGCCCTTTCCGCACTTTCCTCGCCACGGCTCCTGCTGTTGGCTAGCAGTTGCTCCAACTGTTGTATCTTCAATTGATAGTGCATCTTTCTCAACCGATAATGGAATGCCAACAAGGCAAGGAAAAATGCCAAGACAACGACCCCGGCGATGGCTATGGCATAATGAAGTCTCAATCGAGCGTTCTCCTCTTCACGTTGGTTGTAGTCGTAATGAGCGTTGGCACGTCTGAGCGCTTCCGTGTCGATTTCCTCCATCAGCGAGTCTGTGAGCATTTCATAGTCTCTCAAGTGTGAGATAGTGGATTCGATTTTCCCCTCTTCCATGGAAATCTCAGCCAACCATTTGTGAGCCATCTGCTTGTGGCCAATATCCTCATTGGCAAGCAACTTTTGACAAAAATACCTTGCCGAATCATTATTTCCCGTGTGGTGATACAAGTCGGCAGCCATGAAGACAACTCCAGGGTCGTCACACAATGATGGGTCGGCCAGTATGGGAGCCAGCAACTTCCTCCCTTCTTCATAATGATGGTGCCAGAGATGATAACCGGCCATTTGGCTTCTGACGACATTGACTGCCATGTTGTCTCCTTGCATCTGGGCCAACTTCATCGCTTGGTCAAAGAAATAGAGGCAACTGTCATCATCCTCGCGTGTACGCCATACGTTGGCGATGTCGCACAAGTCGTTGATGATGGCAGTGGTGTCTGCAAGGCGCTTGTCTGCATGATATGCATTGACAAATGATTCCATGGCTTGTTCCTGCAACCCCTCTTCAAACAACAGATGTCCCATGTCGCTGTAAATGGCAGCTTTCAAACTGTCTGGAGCTTGCATGTCAGCGGCCTTTTTAAAAAAAGTGAGAGCTTGTGGGGCATCGCCGTTTTCAGATGCCTCCTTTGCTCTTTCATAATGCCAAGAGGCAGGCTGCGAACACGACCATATCAATATGGCGGAAATGAGGATAATGGATTTCTGTTTCATTCCTCATCAATGAATAGAGGTTTGCACAATTCCAAATCAAATCGGGTCAACCAGCGGCGGACTTCCTCTTCCGTGGCTTGGAAGTGTTCGATGACAACAATGCGGTTGCCACACAAAAATGCTGTCGTGTATTCATCATCGTCGGTGTCCATCATCTCGTAATGAGCTTTTGCCTCTGAATCGTTGGGATATGAAATGATTGTGGAGTCACCTGTTATGTCATTGTTGACATCCCTGTTCAAATAAATGTAGATGAGTGTGGAGTCTTGTTCATTCATCACAATGGAATAGCTGTCGTTATCCGTCAAGGAACCAAATACGGGAGTTGGTGGCAATGGCGAAATGGCAGTGGGGTGATACCAATAATTGACAACCTTGCAGACGGTATTTGACTCAAGGGTGTTGAAAATGGGTGTGAGTTCGAATTGGTAATATTGTCCATTTTCGGTGCAATTGATTCGTGATTCCCCATAGGGAAAATAAAAAGAGGATGTGAGATAAACCTTTTTCCTTCCCGTCAGCGTGTTTCTCACGTAGCGCCATTTCCTACCTACTTTATTCGGAGTGTTATTGGGCAGGGTAAGACTGTTGATGGCAACGGAAGTGCAGGTGTCGTTGGCAGACATCAGTTCTGCCTGTGGTATGTTGTCAGGGTTGATGCGATGGTGGAAAAAGGACTCTCCTTGAGAAATATCGCCCCACCAGCCTATGCGCAAGGGATTATCCATACTGGTGGCAAAAGATATGCTATCTATAGGGATTTGATATGGAATGGAAAGGCTTGTCAACGCCATGGCTTCTTGGTTGAACTGAATGCTGTCGATATTTCGGATGTCCACCGCCATGGTCTGCCCATGACAGTACAACAACATCGTCTCTGCTTTTGATTGAGCCTTGGCAAGTCCTGTGGACAGCAAGGCAGTAACGATAATGGTAAGATACTTGAACATAATGTGCGCAAAGTTACAAAAAAAAGTCAGGCATTACAAAAATGCGAGTACTCAAAAGGTACTCAACCCGTAAAAACTATTCGACGGATTATAGAAGACGGCTTTTGGTTCTCGTTCCAGAAACCATCCTCTTTGATTTTTGAGAAAAAACGATGTTTATTTGTCTTTCTCTGCCATAAAGGTTGGAAAAACGAAAAAAAGTATTAACTTTGCTTCGCGAATTTAGGCTGCGCCTTGGAAAAGAAAATAAAAACTCCGTTATTTATTTTGCTTTTCACTCGGCTTGCACTATCTTTGCTCCGCAAATCTACTAAAGACAAAGAATCCCGTCATACCCTGGCGGGGTGATGGGCTGTGAAGCCATCCCTATCTGAAAAAACATAAAACCAATAACAACCTAAATGACAAACAAGAACTCACTAAGGACAACGCTCTGCATCTTGCTTGCAAGCATCCTTGCCGTGGCGTGCCAAGACATTGCCGACGACGACCATTACAAGTCGCCCGAATGGCTGAAAGGCAACGCGTGGGAAGTGCTTGAGAGCGAGGGTAACCACTCGATGTTCCTCAAAGCCATCGAGTTGACGGGCTACAAGCCCATTGTCAATGGACAGAGTGTGATGACTGTGATGGCACCCGACGATGGTGCTTGGCAGAATTTCCTGCAGCAGAGAGGTTACTCCTCTGTGGAAGACATGCAAGCCAAGGCACCCCAGGAGTTGAAAAAGACTGTCGGTTACCATCTGATGTATTATGCCTACGACTGGCAGAAGATGGTGAACTTCCGTCCCACCGAGGGCGATGGCGCCACGGAAGAACAGAAGCAGGTGAACGCCGGCCTCTATTACAAGCACCGCACCCGCAGTGCCGACGACATGGAGCAGGTGCGCGGAAGGCTCAATGGTGTCGACACCACCGTCACCATCTATCATTTTGAGCGCTACCTTCCCGTGCTCAGCCACATGATGTTCGCCACCAAGGGCATCGACGCCAAGAGCAACTACGAGTATTTCTTCCCCGGCAGCGAATGGGGCGGCGGCACACGCGGCTTCAACGTGTCCAACGCCAGCGTGTTCGACCAAGACGCCGTGGTGACCGACAACGGCTACCTCTACCACGTCAACCAGGTGGTCTCACCGCTGGAAACCATCCATGCCACGCTGAAGAGCAACCCCAACTACAGCGACTTCATCAGCCTCTACGACACCTACGCCGAGTTGACGCCCGCCTCGGAGGACATCAACACCTCCGTGGGGAAGGTGGTATACACCATCAGCCACGGCACACTGCCCGACATCGCCTGCGAGTGGCCGGTGAACACGTGGAGCGCCATGGAGCAACTCGACCGCGTGGCCTACAACATCTTCGCACCCTCCAACCAGGCCATCAGCCGATTCTTCACCAATTACTGGAAACCCGAGAGCGGCTATCGCTCACTGGCCGACCTCGACCCCCTCATCCTGGAATATTTCATCATGCAGTCCTTTGCCGACGAGACGACACCCGTCTTCCCCGAGGAGATTGAGAAAGGATTGGTGCAGACCGCCTATGGCACACCCGTCAACATCAATCCAGCACATGTGGACGACCGCCTCTTCTGTGAGAACGGCATCGTCTATGGCATGAACGACATGGAGGCACCCGCCATCTTCTCATCAGTAGTGGGGCCAGCCTTCCGCGACACCACCTACCAATGCTTCATGTACGCCCTTGACAAGAGTGAACTCGTCTTGTCTTTGGCATCCGACAAGTCGCAGTTTGTCACACTCGTGCCATCCAACTACCAGTTCAACCACAACGAACCGCAGATGCGCCTGAACACCACCACGGCGGGACGGTTCCTCGAGGTCTATAGCGATGTAGATGGCAACTTCGCCAACATGGGCTCGGGACAGGCACGAAGCATCGTCAACATGCACACCGCCTCCAACCTCTCCGAACTACGCACCTCCGGCGTGCAGGTGGTGGAGACCAACACCGCCTTCAACTACTGGTATGTGGTCGACGGGCGCATCACCACCAGCGCACTATTCAACGAGCAACTCAACCCGTCATACCAAGGAAATCCCTTCGTGGGATTCCACGAGGTGTCAAACAACGGGATGCCGTGGAGCAACGGACGTGCCTATGCTTACGACTATGACAAGCTCTTCGCAGAGGCGTCGGGCGACGGACTGACCCACCGCCTAGCCGTGGGCAACGACCGCAACTACGAATACTACCTCTTCGCACAACTGCTGCAGAAGGCAGGACTCGTACAGGGTGGGGGACTGCCCTCCATCACCAGCGACGACACCCGTTACATCGTCTTCGTGCCCACCAACGAGGCCATCAAGAACGGCATCGCCAGCATCCCGGGATGTGGCTCACTGCAAGTCGCCGATGACTACACCCTCACCGGCACCCTCTCCACGACCAACAAGACGCTGCTGGCCAACTACCTGCGCAACTATTTCGTATCATCACTGATGAACACCATCACCAGTTATCCCTATCCAGGGTCGGCCTGCAAGGGCACCTTCAACACCATGGGCACGGAGAAGATGGTCATCAGCGAAAGCGCGGGACGCATCTACGCCGCCTTCGGCGACAACCAGCCGGTGGGCGTCTCAGAGAAATACCATTGCCTGCCCTTCGCCTTCTCAGACGGGTGCATGCAACTCATCGACGGCATCATCCCATAAAAACAGAACGCCATGAAACAGAAAAAGACATACATCATCCTGCTCATGCTGATGTGCGCCATCGGCATGGTGGCGCAAGAGAGAGTGCTCACGGGAAAGGTGACCGAGAAACTTGACAATGGTGCACAGGACCCCATCATCGGGGCCAACGTGGTGCTCGTCAACAACCAGAACCGTTACATCAAGGGTGCCGTCACCGACATCGACGGCAACTACATGCTGCAAGTGCCGGCCGATGCAAAGAACCTCAAGGTCAGGGTCACCTACATCGGCATGAAAACGGTTACGGTAAATTACAACGGACAAACCGAGATAGATTTCGCCATGGAGAGCGAGTCTGTTCTGGAAGAAGTCACCGTCACCGGAACGCGAGGCGGCCGCGACGGCATGGGTGTCTCCAGGTTGGAACAGACCTCCGCCGTGCAGAGGGTGGACCTCGCCTCCATCGTCGAGACAGCACCCGTCACCTCTGTGGAGGAAGCATTGCAAGGACAGATAGCCGGCCTTGACATCAACCTCGGAGGCGACCCGGGCGCAAGAAGCAGCATTCGCATTCGCGGCACCAGTTCGCTCAGCGCATCCAACGAACCACTCATCGTCATCGACGGAGTGCCGCAGGATGTGGACATCACCGACGACTTCAATTTCTCCACTGCCAACGAGGAGGATTTCGGAGCACTGCTCAACATCGCTCCCGCCAACATCGAGAGCATCGAAGTGCTCAAGGATGCCTCCGCCACCGCCATCTACGGTACGAAGGGCGCCAACGGCGTGCTCCTCATCAACACCAAGAAAGGCGCCATGGGAAAGACCAAGTTCTCCTTCTCGTCCAAGTTCACCGCGAAGAAAGAGCCGGAGAGCATACCGCTCCTCAACGGTGCGCAGTATGTGTCGCTCATGCAGGACGCCATTTGGAATGCAGCCAACGCCAAGGGCATCAGCAACGCCCGCAACGAGATGGACATGCTCTTCAACAATCCTGAAATCAACTACGACCCCAACTACCGCTACTACGACGAGTACAACGTGGACACCGACTGGCTCGAGGCCGTCAAGCAGGACGCCATCATCACCGACAACAACTTCTCCATGACCGGTGGCGGCGAGAAGGCCGTCTACAAACTCAACCTCGGCTACTACGACGAGCAAGGCACCACCAAGGGCACCGGCGTGCAGCGACTCTCTGCCGGCATGAAAATCACCTACAACTTCAGCGACAGGCTACGCGTGCGCACCGACTTCTCCTTCTCCAACACCAACAAGGATGCCAACGCCCTCTCATCCGTGAGAAGCATCGCCATGCAGAAGATGCCCAACCTCAGTCCCTACTGGATTGACGACGTCACGAAGCAGCCCACCGATGTCTATTTCTCCCGCGACGAGGACTTCCAAGGCTCCTTCACCAGCACCGGAAGTTCCAGCGTGGGCAGCGCCAACTACAACCCCGTGGCCATGGTGAAGGAGGGTTACAACAAGACCACCCAGCGCGACGAGAAGATGACCATCACCCTGCAATACGACTTCCCCTTCAACCTGCAATACCAGGGATGGGTGTCGCTCAACATGCGCACCACCAAGAACAAGCAGTTCCTCCCCCAGGAGGCCACCGGTGTGCTGTGGACCAGCAGCTTCGCCAACCGAAGCGTGGACGCCTCCACCGATGCCTTCTCCCTGCAGACGGAGAACAAACTCATCTATAACAACACCTTCGCTGAGAAACACAAACTCATCGCCACGGCACTCATCAAGACCGCCGACAACGAGAGCTTCAGTTATACCAGCGGCACATACGGCAATGCCTCCGCCAACCTCAGCGACCCTGTCGTGGGAAGCGTGGTGGCGTCGTCGGGCTCCGGAAACTCCGAGCGGCGCTCCATCTCCATGATCGGACAGGCCGTCTATTCCTACGACAACCGATACATCATCCGTGGAACCATCAACCATGAGGGCAACTCCACCATGGGCAAGGAGAAGCGGTGGGGCACCTTCCCCGCATTCGGAGCTTCCTGGAACATCGAGCAGGAGCATTTCTGGAGCGACAGTTTCAAGAAATGGTTCAACGAGGGAAAGGTGCGTTTCGGATACGGATGGTCTGGC
This sequence comes from Prevotella sp., assembly GCA_017524385.1. Lineage (GTDB taxonomy): Bacteria > Bacteroidota > Bacteroidia > Bacteroidales > Bacteroidaceae > Prevotella. The sequence goes on along the minus strand of JAFWSS010000021.1, from coordinate 14,569 downwards.
ACATCGCCATCGGGAGCCTCCATCTACCTCGGTGCCTACAAGAGCCTCGGACAATACATGGACATGGCTGCCATCACCCCCGACCGCATGCAGCTCGACAACCTCAAGTGGGAGACCACAAGGGAGATGGACCTCGGCATCGACCTGAGGCTATTCAACAAACTCTCCTTCACCTTCGACTACTATGACAAGCAGACCTCCGACATGCTGCTCAAGGACACCAAGTTGCCGGCATCCACGGGATACAACTCGGTGAAATACATCAACTCCGGCAAGATGAGCAACAAGGGTGTGGAGATTCGTTTCGAATACCAGGTGTTCAAGAACAAGGAATGGACCGTCTCCGTCAACGCCAATGTCAGCCGAAATATCAATAAGGTGAAGGAATTGCCCAGCACATGGGTGATGGACAACTATTCCTTCGGCAACGGCAACTACGCCCTCCGCATCGTGGAGAACGCACCCGTCGGTTCTTTCTACGGATACCGTTACCTTGGTGTCTACCAGAACACTGCCGAGACCTACGCCCGCGATGCCTCTGGCAACGTGATGTATGACTGGCAGGGAAACATCATCACGATGAAGAACGGGACGGTGCAGACCTATCCGGGCGACGCCAAGTATGAGGACATCAACCACGACGGTGTCATCAACGAGAACGACATCGTCTACCTGGGCAACGCCAATCCCAAGTTCTTCGGAGGCGGTGGGTTCCAGATAAGATGGAAGGACCTCACACTCACCACCTTCTTCTACGGACGCTATGGACAGAAGGTCATCAACGGGGCGCGCATCTCCCTCGAGAACATGTATGGCAAGAACAACCAAAGCACCGCCGTGCTGCATAGATGGCGTGCCGAAGGCGACCAGACCGACATCCCCCGTGCACTCTACGGCATGGGATACAACTACCTTGGCAGCGACCGCTTCGTGGAGAACGCTTCGTTCATCCGACTCAAGACCCTCTCGCTGAGTTACAACCTTCCCAAGAAATGGCTCAAGAACTGGGGCGTCAGCAAACTCAATGTCTTCGCCACTGCCTACGACCTCTTCACCTGGACCAAGTACAAGGGGCAAGACCCGGAGGTCTCCATGCCTTCTGCCACCAGCCTCGTAAGAGACAACGCCACCACGCCCGTCTCCAGACGTTTCGCCATTGGTGTCAACCTCGACTTTTAACCTCAAAGACAATGAAGAAGAACCTATTATACATGCTGATGTGCGGAGCGCTCACGCTCACCACAGCCACCTCTTGCAACGACTGGTTGGACGTGCTGCCCAACAACGAGCAGGTGACCGACGACTACTGGAAGTCGAAGGAGGATGTCGAGGCGGTCATCGCCTCTGGATACTACTACATGAGGCAGTGCGTACCCACCTTCATCAAATGGGGCGAACTCCGTGGCGGATCCATCTACACCACCAACACAGGCGATGCCAAGTTGCAAGACTTCAACATGACGGCCAACCATTCGCTTTGCGACTGGTCCAACGTATACAAAGTAATCGGAATGGCCAACTCAGTCATCCTCTACGCACCAGACGTGAAGGACGACACCTACTACCAGGCCATTCTCAACTCACACCTCTCCGAGGCTTATTTCCAAAGGGCATACTGCTACCTGCTCCTCGCCAAGAACTTCAGGGAGGTGCCACTCGTCATGCAGGCGTATGTCAACGACAACGCCAGTTTCGACCTCGCCAAATCCACCGAGGCGCAAATCATCGCACAGGTCAAGGAAGATGTGAAGACGGCCCTTGCCACGGATGCTGCAAAAGGCACCTACGAGGAAGACTGGGCCACCAAGGGCAGGGCCACCAAATGGGCGCTCTACGCACTCATGGCCGACGCCTGCCTCTGGAGCGAGGACTATGACCAGTGCATCGAATACTGCGACAAGGTGTTGAATGCCAGGGACGCCTTCCGACCCGTCTTCATGAGCAACACCAACGACTGGTACACCATGTTCTATCCCGGCAACAGCAACGAGTCGATTTTCGAACTCAACTGGGATTACTCGGAAAACCAGACCAACAATTTCAACTCCTTGTTCACCCTCACCGCATCCTCGCCGTTGAGACCCACCTCGAGGGCCACGGAGCGCATGAAGGAGGAGACGCAGACCCTCAAGGACGGAGGACTCACCGAAGACGGTAGAATGGGGCGCATGCTGATGGCCACCTACGTGCCCGACAACGGCCAGGCCATAGGATGGGCCTCCTCCAACCAATACTACATATGGAAGTACTACGGCACCGACGTGCCTGACATCACCGGTGGCGCGCGAGCCCACCAGGATGCCAACTTCATCGTCTACCGCGTGGCCGACCTCATGCTCATGAAAGCCCTCGCTCTCACCATGAAGGGTCAAGGAGGATGGGCGGAGGCCGTCGGTCTCGTCAACAAGGTGCGCAACCGTGCCGCACTACCCAATTTCAAGGGCATCGACACCACGTCGCCCGAGGCCGCTGTCCAAATCTCACAACTCGACGAGATGACGCTCATCGAAGAGATTCTCGACCAGCGAGAGATGGAGTTCATGGCAGAGGCAAAGAGATGGTATGACCTGCTCTGGCTCGGAAGAGTGGGAGGAGGAAAATACAAGACCCAGTTCATCAACAAGGTGGTTGAAGGCAACCAGACCACCAACCAGCAGTGGATACGTTCGGTGCTCCAGGACGAGAATGCATGGTACATGCCCATCCCGCAGGCCGACATCGAGCACAACAAACTGTTGGAGCAAAACCCCTATTATTCATCATCCAAGTAAGGAAAGGAACGAAGCATGGACACAATCAGAAAATTCATACGCCACATCGTCTGCCTCGCTGCAGCGGCATTGCTCTTCGCCGCATGCGACAAGGACGTGTTCGACATCAATACCGACCCGTTCAAGGACGAGGTCTACAACACCACGCTCATGCCGCCCATCTCCTCCTTCCTTGCCGAACAAGAGGGATACGGCGAATATGTCAAGATGCTCCACTACGCCAATATGTTCAACGCGCTCAACCAGTCCTCGTCGGGTATAAGCTTCACCGCCTTCGTACCCAACGACGACGCCATGCGTGAGTTCTACCGCCGCAGGGGAGTCGACAGCCTCGAGCAACTTTCCAAGGAATATGCCAAGGCTTTCATCCTCTACCACACCGTCAAGGACTCCATCCTCCCAGAATCCTTCGTGCAGAAGAAGTCGGTGCAGAACCTCAGCGGCGATGTCATCAACATCGCCATCGACCCGCAGCACGCAGGACAGGCCATTCTCAACAACGAAGGCCATGTGGTGGAGATGGGCCTCAGCGCCTACAACGGCAAGGTGTATGTCCTCTCATCGGCCATGACACCCCTGGTGGAAACAGTCTACGACAGGGTGGTGCTGGGCGGACGCTCACACATCATGGCCGATGCGTTGCAAGCCACGGGATGGGCCGGCAAACTCAGCATCGTGGTGGACACCACCCTCAATGAGGACCGGCAGAAAGTCATCAACCATTACTATTACACCCTGCTCAACGTGCCCGATGCCGCATTCGCCAAGGCGGGTATCGGTTCGCTCGACCAACTGCGCCAGCAGTTGCGCAGCGCCGACAAGGAAGGGTTGAGCGAGGACTCCCTCCTCAGGAAATACGTGGGATACCACATCCTTCAGAACCAATACACCACCGACGAGATGGGAGCCATGGTGGGGTCGGAACCCACCCGCATCTGGAGTTCGTCGGCCAGCAACCAGGTGTTCACCGTCACCTACGACAGCCTCGCTGCAAATGAGGTCGACAAGTATGTGCTCAACGGCTCTGGCGTGTCGGCAAGGTTCGTACCCGAAGAGTCGAACGTGCTGTGCAAGAACGGCTATGTGCATGAAATCGACGGGTGGCTGCCCGTATGGGAGCCGGAACAGGCCACCGTGCTATGGGACCTGGCCGACTATACCGAAATCAAGAACATGGTCGACCCCGAGTATTACCAGCCCGCCGAGCCTACGGCCTCCGAGCAGCGCTTCCGCGTGGCCTCCGCCGCCTGTTTCGAGTATGAGATGGGCGAGGCCGGCACCAAGAACCGCAACTACAGCGACATCGACTATGTCACCTGCCGCAGCAACATGAAGGACGCCCACAACTACGACCGCATCGTCTTCAACCTGGGCTACATGGGCAAAGTGAGCATGCGCACCCCGACCATCGTGAGAGGGAAGTACAAGGTGGAGTTGACCCTTGTCTTCATGACAGGCAACAACTTCATGCGCCAGCAGACCGACGGCAATGGAGGAATGCTCAAGGTGGCCTTTGACGAGAAGGATGAGTACACCGTCTTCACCGCTCCCTACACCAAGGTCACCAGCGCTCTGCCCGGTGTCTATACCAGCACCCTCTACGAGGAAATCGAGTTCCCTGAAACCGCCTCCCACGACTTCAGCTTCATCGTCCTCGACCCGGCGGCCAGCACCAACAGCAATTTCAGCCTCCAGTTCGACTACATCAAGTTCACACCCATCGAATAACCAAAGAACGACAAGATATGAGGACCATCTATAAAACAACCATTTTCCTGCTCACGTTGTTCGTGGCGGCATCCTGCTCCGAACTGGAGGATGACGACCACTACGGCAACTCAGACACGGCCATCTCCAACAACGAGTTGAAGATTGTCAACACTTCCTCCGAGGAATACATCAAGGGCAGGGCCGACCTCTCCAGCATGAGCCAACTGTTCCAAAGCCAGGGCATCTATGAGGAGTTGGCCAGGAAGGGGCAGCTCAGCACCATGCTCGTGGTGACCAACGACCACTTCAAGACTCCTGAGGAGAAAACCGAGTTTGTCACCAGGTCGCATGTGAGCGACATCTCCATCTCCCCCGCCAACCTGGAGGACGGCACCCGGCTGATGATGTGGCACGGGAAGTATGTCAACGTCGTCATCGACTCCCTCGGTAGGGAAGGCAACATCGTCGACCACATCTTCTTCAACAACGGAGCCGTGAAAGAGGTGGTGAAAACCACAACCGGCTATGTATATGTCATCTCCGACATGATACAGACACCCACCTCGCTCTACGATTTCATCAACGACCTCGATGACAATTATTCCATCTTCCGAGAGATGGTGCTCGCATCGGGTGGGAAGGAGTTCGACAGGACCAACAGCAAGGCCATCGGTGTCAACGACCAGGGCAACACCGTCTACGACTCCGTCTTCATCTACCGCAACACCTTCTTCGAGAGCGCCAATTTCGACATGAATTCCGAGTCGCTCACCGCCACCATGCTCCTGCCTTCCAACGATGTCATCAACGCCGCCCTCGACGATGCACACCAACGACTCGCCTCGTGGGAGATGGAGCGCCCCGACAGCCTGATGAAGGACTGGATTCTCAAGACGGCGTTCTTCGCCAAGAGATATGCCCCGGAGCAGATGCAGACCACGGAGCAGCAAGACCTCAAGAGCATTTTTGGCACACAGTGGCGCACCAACGTGCAGCAGGTGGACACATCCGAACCCATCGAACTCTCCAACGGCATCGTGTACAAGGTGAAGAAAATACATCTGCCCAACAACCTGCTGATGTACCGCTTGAAAGACTATTTCTACTATTACGAGAACTGCACCGACGAGCAGAAGGCGCAATATTTCAAGGCTGTGAACCTCAACTTCAAGGAATGCAACACAGAGGTGGCGGCGTGGTCGCCGCTCCCTGGCGTATGGCCCTTGCACGAGAACCGCATCATCAGGTTTGACAAACCTTCCGAAATCGCCGACGCCGATGGCTTCCAACTCGACTTCACACCCATCAAACTCAATGCCGACGGTACTGTCAGACCCTACCTCTTCCCACCGGGAGCCTATCGTTTCGCCATGGGGTCCGTGCAGAACCAGAGTCTCGACATCGTTGTCACCGTCTTCGCAGAAGGACAGGAAATAGCCAAGTCGAGAGCCATCACATGGGGCACCTCCACGGAGTTCCACTACGACCGCGGCACAACCCTCTCCAACACCCATCCGGAAGGCTATGACGCCACCTACGTCCGTGAGGTGGGCGGCAATAGCAAGGCCGCCAACTACGACACCGACGGAGGCCAGATGATGGAGGAACTCGTCATCCCCGACATCAAGGGCGACGGTTCACCCGTGAGAATCACCATGCGGCTCACCTGCGGCAGTTGGGAGGGGAAGACCAATGTGAAAATCCATCATTGGTGCCTGCGCCCCACCGCCAACAATTATTAACCACTCAACTTTCACAAATTAGGAGAATGAGACGTGAAGAAGGTCTTAAGCAACAAGGATTGCATCTTTGGCAAAGTGGCATCACGATAACAAATGTCACTTTAACTCCCTTTTAACTCCTCTTTAACTCCTAAAAATTGAGCGAATGCAAAACTTGAATTAAACATCTACGATATGAGCAACAACATAAAGAAACTGATGATATGCCTCGCCATGGCCATGGCATGGGCCTGGGGAGCGCATGCGCAGACCATCAACGGACATGTGTTCACATCCACCAGCGAACCCGTGGTGGACGCCATCGTCACCAGTCCCGGATGCACGGCGGCAAGGACGGCGGCCGATGGCGGCTTCACCATAGAAGGGGTGGGGAAGGGCAGTCCACTCACCGTCTGGCATGATGGCTTTTACCAACGAACGGTCTATGTCAACGACATGGGGACTGGCGACTTGCGCATTTTCCTTGTCGAGGAAGACAAGACACGGTATAATGAAACCGTCATCACACCCTTCGCCGCAGGTGGAGGTTCCACAGCCACCAACAACACGTCGAACATCAACCGCAAGGACTTCGCCTTGGGAGCGCTCTCCATCGACAACGCCCTCAAGGGCGAGGTGACGGGCTTGCAGGTGACCAACAAGAGCGGCATGACTGGTGAGGGCGCTTTCCTCCAACTCAGGGGCGTGCGCTCACTCGTGGCGGAGAACACACCGCTCATCGTCATCAATGGCGTACCTTACATGCCCGACGCCAACCTCAGCCAGATCATCGGGGGCTACTCCAGGTCGCTTTTCCAGTCGCTCAACAGCCTTGACATACGCAACATCACCGTGCTCAAGGGGGCGGAGGCTGCCGCCTATGGTTCCATGGGGTCCAACGGAGTGATCATGATTGAGACCGACCAGGCCAGCAGCACCGACATGAACACCCGCATCTCCTTCTCGGCCATCGCAGGAATGAACTGGAACTCCAAGCGCGTGCCCTTGATGAATGCCTCGGAGTACAAGAACTATCTCAGCGACATCGGACTGACCTATTATCCCAACATGGAGGCCTTCTTCGCCGATTTCAACTTCCTCAGCGACCCTGATGCCAACAAGTCGTACCTCTACCAGTATGACACCGACTGGCAGGATGAAATCTACCGCAACAGCACCACTATGGACTACCTCTTCAGAGTGGAGGGTGGTGACAACATCGCCAAGTACAACATCTCACTCGGCTACCTGGGAGACCAAGGCACACTGAAGAACACCAACAGCGACCGCTACAACGCTCAAATCAACGCCTCCGTACTCGTCAGCAAGAATTTCGAGATTCGCGCCAACATCAACACCGCATACCTCAAGGGGCAATACCAGGAGCAGGGCATGTCGTTGGAGACAAACCCCATGCTCGCCGCCTATCGCCGCGCTCCTCTGCTCAGTCCCTACAAGAGCGACATGTATGGCAACCTCATCAACACCTATGCCAGTTACTGGTTTGGTGCCATCGGCAACGAGGACTTCATTGTCAGCAACCCGCTGTCTCTCGTCAATACCATGGCGGGCAAGAACAGACAGTATGACATGAACCTCAAAATACAACTCATCTACAATCCCGTCAAGAACCTCACCCTCAACGGCATTGTGGGAATGTATTACAACTACAACCAGGAGGAGGCCTTCATACCCGGCATCAACAACGAGGATGTCGTGCCACTCTTCGACAACTACGGGCAGGCCGACAACACCATACGCGTGGGCACCAACCACACGTTCAACATGTACTACAACGCCAATGCCGCCTATCGTCTCAACATCGGCGAACAGCACAAGTTCAACTTCAACGCTGGATGGCAGGCCGTCACCACATCCTATGAGTATGACGCCGGCTTCGGGCGCAACTCCAACAACGACTTCTACCAGACTTTGGGCGACGCACAGTCCTTGGGACGGTATTTCTCCGGTTACAACAACAAGTGGAACTGGATGAATGTCTATGCCCATGCCGACTGGACCTTCCACAACCTGGTGAAGGTGGGTGTCACCGGTGCTTTCGACGGTGCTTCGTCCATAGGTAATGATGCCACCAGGATGACCTTCTATCCCGCCGCCGACGTGGTGTTCATGGCAAAGAACCTCCCGGCACTCAGCACCAAGGACTGGGTGGACAAACTCAACCTGTATGCCAACTACACCATCACTGGCAACAGCAGGTTCTCCTCCAAGTTCGGAAAATACTACTACACCTCCAACCCCTACCAGACCATCTCCGGAATCGTCAGGGCCAACGTCCCCAACACCGCCATCAAGGCTGAGAAAGACCAGACTCTGAATGTAGGCCTCGAGGCAGGGCTTTGGCACAACAGGGTGCTGGTTGGTGTCGGATACTACAACACCAAGGCCACCGACGTCCTCATCTCAGGCGACCGCTCGCCCATACTCGGTTCCAGCCTCTATTACAACAATGAGGCGGAACTGACATCGAAAGGCTTGGAACTCTCCCTCGCCGTCTCGCCCGTCTACACCAAGGACTTCAGATGGACCATCGGCGGTACGTTGACCACCCTTGACAACAAGGTCAACTCCCTCGGTACGCTCAACGAGATGGTTGCCACGCTCAGCGACGGCGCACAGGTCATCACAAGGGTGGGGGAGAACCCCTACGCCTTCTACGGACTCAAGGCGCTCGGCGTCTTCAAGACAACCGCCGAGGCAGAGGCTGCCAACCTCACCGCCAACGGCATGCCGTTCCAGGCAGGCGACGTCCACTATTTCGATGCCAATAAAGACGGTGTCATCGACAGCGACGACAGGGTGGTCGTCGGCTCTGCCACCCCCGACCTCTTCGGATCGCTCTTCACACGCTTCGAATACAAGAGTTTCGCTCTCGACCTCACCTTCACCTATTCCTTCGGCAATGATGCCTACAATGCCGTCAGGCGAGTCACCGAGTCGGAGAGCGACTTCTCCAACCAAGCCAAGTCGGTCAACCGCAGATGGCTCATGGAGGGGCAGGACACCGACATGCCAAGGGTGAGATACAACGACCGGGTGGGCAACAACGCCTTCAGCGACAGGTGGATAGAGGATGCCGGATATCTCAAGTTGCGCGACATCACCTTCAGTTACACTTGGAACAAACCCCTCTGGAACTTCATCCAGGGCGGCACGCTCTTCGTCACAGGACAGAATCTACTTTGCTTCACCGACTACCTCGGTCTCGACCCGGAGTTCGCCTACTCCTACAGTTCGCTCATGCAGGGCACCGACTATGCCAAGGCCACCGCGCCAAGGGCGGTGAAATTTGGTGTCAACCTCAGGTTCTAAAAGAATTTTCAATATTCAATTTTCAATATTCAATCGATATGAAAAAAATGAAACAATTCATAGGCTTCGTCTTCATCCTTGCAGGACTCGCCACCATCACCGCTTGTTCCGACTTCTGGGACCCGGAGACTGAGGATGAGTTCAATGGGGAGGATGGTTTCACCAGCAACACCGAGATGTACACCGGCTTCCTGGGCATCATGACTAAGATGCAGGCCATAGGCGACAAGGAAATCCTGCTCACAGAGACAAGAGGCGAACTCATTGAGCCCACCGATGACTCGAGCAACGAACTCATCGCCCTCAACAGTTATGAGTCGAACCTCCAGAACAACGCCTATGCCAATCCGCAAGGGTACTACGAGGTCATCATCGCCTGCAACGACTACCTCAACAATATGAAGGACTACAGGAAGAGGCCCAACGTGAACCAGGAGGCCTGGGAGGCTCTCGTGGCTTCCGCCTTGCGTGTGAAGGTGTGGACTTACAAGACGCTGGCTGAAATCTACGGCAAGGCGGTGTGGTTCGACGACCCCATCCACGAGGTGACCGAAATCAAGGAAGGCGACCGGTTCCATCTCCTCACGCTCGAAGGCTTGGTGGACAAATGCCTCGCCGTGATGGACCAGGGCTTTGAGGGCGTGGACGCTCAAAAAGACATCGACTGGTATGAATGGCTCGACCCCACACACAGTGTCAGCCTCTCCAGCAGCCAGTATCGCAAATGGAACTATATGACGCCGCCATACGCCGGTTTGTATGCGGAACTCTGCTTGTGGAAAGGCGCTTTGCTCGATGCAGCCAACCAGGATGCCACCGCCACCTACAAGAAGGCTGCCGACATCCTGCTCGCCGCTCTGGGGGCGCAGATCAACGTCACCTCCGACCCTGGCTCCAATGTCTATTGGCTGCCCTCTGCCGCAACACCGGGGCACTATTCGCCCATATGGAACAACAGCCAGCCTTATCCCTATGAGGCCGTGGCGGCATTCATCTATGACTATTCTCACAACCAGACCAACACCTTGCTACAGCATTTCTCCAACGAGTATCCCAACAAGTATCTGTTGAGGCCGTCGGAGAACGGAAAGGCGAGGTTCACCGATGCCACATTCAACCCCGGTGCCACCACCTCGGACACCCGTTACAAATGCATGTTCGGCAACTCCTCCGGTCAGGACTACATCGCCAAGTACAGACCGGTGGGTAGTTCGGCTCGTGTCAATGCCTATCAGGACGACTGCCACATCTACATCTACCGCGCCACGCAATATCACATGATGCTCTGCGAGGCCCTCAACCACCTCAAGCGCTTCATCGCGCTGAACGCAGTGTTCAACTCGGGTGTGAAGGCTGGCGAGGGCGACAACTGTTTCCACACCGGAATGGCGGAGTGGGAGGGATTCGCAAGCACCGTCGACCCCACCAAGTGTGACTGGACGGGCACCGCCAACTGGGGAACCCGCAAATACCCGTCGCTCGGCATCAGGGGATGCTTCACCGGACTCGTGCCGCGCACCATCATGGAAAACACCCACGAACTGGGTGAGACGGGAACGCTCAAGTTCAACGACCTCCAGTTGCTCGACGAGGCCATGCTGGAGTTCGCTGCTGAGGGCAAGGTCTATCCCATGATGAACCGCATGGCGGTGAGATACAACGATGCCTCCATCGTGGCCGACAGGGTGTGTGGGAAATACCAGAACCCGGCGATGGCAGCATCTGTCAGGGCAAAGATTATGGAGGGAGCCAACTGGGTGCCCTATGATTTGCAATTCAGATAATAGGGAATAGGAGTTTTTAGGATTCCTAGTATACCTAAGACCTCCTATTATCTCCTTTAGCCACTTATGACCTTCGATTTTTATCAACCTTTAAAATATGTCATTATGAGAAAAATTTTTACGCTAACCTTTCTGCTCGCCCTCTGCTTGGGTGCGAGTGCACAAGAGACTTACAGGAAGTCTTGGGATTTCACCAAGTGGAGTTCCAGGACTGTAGAGAACCTGAAAGCCGAGTCGGCCAAGGGTCCCACCACCGGCGCATGGTCTGACGTGGAGAAGAAAGACGCCACCGAGCCCACGGAAGCCTCCAAGGACAACTGCTTCTGGGAGGTGACCCACCAAGGCACATCGGAAGGCGCCACCCTCCAAGCCAATGGCGAGCCCATCGCTGAATTGGAAGGACTGCTCTACACCAACACCACCGACCGTTCGCTGGCCATCGCCGTGAACTATCCCAGTCCCAACCCCTCCAGTAGCTTCGGACCTTATGAGGGACCGTCCTACCTCTGGCTGGGTGGCTCGAAGAAGAACTACTTCGTCATCCCCCATGTGGCTCCCGGCACCATCATCAAGATGGGTGTGGAGTCGCACAAGGTGACCGATGCCCGTGGTGTCAACCTCTATCTCGGTTTCGGCACATCGGGCACCCAACTGCTCGGCCCTGATGGCAACAGCGTGGCTGCACCGACTGCCTACACCGACCAGGAATGGCTCGTGCCCACCGATGCTCCCGACACGCCCAATGACGACGGCACCTACAACATCCAGGTGTACAACACCAATGGCTGCCACATCTATTACATCACTGTGGGCGACGGCGACGAACCGCCTGTGACTGAAGCCAAGAAAATCGCCTACCTTTCTGCCAATCTGCACCACAGCGATGCGGCAGATTATGCCTTTGCCTTCATCAGTGGCGACAGTCGTTTCGATGTCACGGAAATCGACGTGGCTGTCACCCAGCCCACAGTCGCCGAACTGCAGGAATACGACGCCGTTGTCATCAGCCCCACCATCGGAGCCGACAACCCCTACCTGTCCGTCATCAAGCAGGCCATCGCCTTCGTGCCCATGCTCAACCTCAACCCCAACATCTACGAGGCCTTGGGACTTGGCAAGGCGGTGAAGACCGACGCCACCATGCTCACCGTCACCGATGCCAGCAACGCAGCCTTTGAGAACTTCGACGTGGCTGCCGGCATAGAGTACCTCACCTCAGGCGGCATCACCGGCGTGGAACTGGGCGACTACTTCGCCAACGATGCCATCATCGCCAAGGCCGGCGACGTGGTGGCCATGCACATGCACAACAAGACGCGCAACGCCTATATGTTGCTGCCTATGCCGCTCGACGACATGCCGATGATGGCTGAGGACGCTCTCGTCAACCTGCCCTCGCAGGCTCTCGCCGTGGTGGCTGACACGAAGAACACCGTCCTGCCGGTGAGCAAGCCAAACATCCAGCAGAAATACGAGGATGGACAGACCGTGGTTTCCATCACCGCTGCCAACTCCACCGCCATCTACTACACCACCGACGGTACCGACCCCACCACCGCCAGCACACTTTATGCCGAGCCGTTCGCTGTCACACAGCCCTGCACCGTCAAGGCATTCGGCGTGGGTGACGGATACCTCGACAGCGAGGTGGCCGAGGCCGCTGTCACCATCATGGAAAAGGCCGCTGCTCCCATCATCTCTGTGGCACGTGAGGCGGGCAAATCGATGGTTACGCTTGCCGCTCCCAAAGAAGGCACGACGGCTTATTACAGTTTCCGCAGCACCACCACGCTCACCGAGGCCAAGGCATACAGCGAACCGGTGGAAATCACCGAACCCACCACCATCTATGCCTTTGCCGCCAGCGACAACTTCCTCACCTCCGAGGTGACGAGCAAGTTCGTGGGTGTCGACGGTGTCGATGCCTCCACCATCCGTTGGGACGTGCTGGCTCACTTCGATGCCAACGCCGACGACTGGAAGGGCAAGGGTCAGCAGACCAACGAGGCTGGCGAAATCATCAACGCCAACTACCTTTTCACCTGGGGTAAGAATGCCGGAACATATTACGACACCGAGTCCATCAAGGAAGTGGTGACCGGTTCAGATGGCAACGACTCCATCATCTACAACCCGCGTCAGCCGGAGACCCTCGTGGGTGGCGACTGGGTGGCCAAGTCCATCGGCCAGGTGATGGTATGGGAGAGCCTCAGCCTGGGCTACGACATCGGCGACACCTCCATGCGCAATCCCGACAGCGTGGGCGACATGGTGGGTGTGAACGACGAGCAGGGCATCACCGTCAATGCCCTGACCTTCGGCAAGCAGCCGAGCGACGGACCGTTCAACGCCAGCCTGGAGACCGTCTCCAAGCAGAAGGCTCCGTTTGATGTCATCGTCTATGCCGGCAACGGCAACGAGGGCGAGATTCCTACGATGCAAATCGAGGTGTCTGCCGACGGTGAGACATGGACGAAAATCGGCGACGTGGACTACTCCCTCATCAAGCGCAACTGGAAGCGCACGAAGGTGAGCTACGAAGGCACCGACGAGGTGTATGTCCGCATCCTCCACACCGCTGCAAAGTCGAGCGGCCAGATCTACGACATCTACGTGATGAACAACGGCGAGAAGTCGAGCCAGTACTCCGAGGGTGCTCTCGACGGCATCGAGACCCTCCTCCCCACCGGCGACATCGTCCGCACGGAAATCTACACCGTCAACGGCGCACGTGTCAACACGATGGTCAAGGGCGTGAACATCATCCGCCGCACCTACGCCAACGGCGTGGTGAAGACCCAAAAGGTGATTGTCAGATAAGGCTTTTTGAGATTGAAGATTGAAGATTGAAGATTGAAAATTGGGCGCACACTGCCTTTTTGCGTGGTCTGTCCGCAGACTGGCAACGAAGGCTTTTGCCCGTTATCATTATCAAAAAATCCTCCCCATACCAGGGAGGATTTTTTGATGATGATTTGAATATCCCGTTATCCCGATATTCCGATATTCCGATATCCCGTTATCCCGTTATCCCGTTATTCCGTTATTCCGATAATAATCCTCAAATCGCACCTATAGATACGGCGATACTACCCGCCTCCTTGTTATTACTTAAGTTTCGGAAGTTCGGTTATATTGATATTCAATTATTTGCAGTAGATTCTTTTAAAAATGTATGGACAATCAAATGAAGATTCCATCAAAATGCCTCCATTTGTGAGGATTTTTTACTTCATAATTGAATTGTCAT
>JAFWSS010000272.1 GCA_017524385.1 Prevotella sp. | reverse complement strand
GTAGGGGCATAAGCCTTTCATCTACAAATGCTTATGCCCCTACAGGGCGACTATGAACATCTTGACACCCAAGGCGTTGCCTTGGGCTATGTGCTTGCAGGCCTTTCAGGCCGCCCTTCGGATACAAGCGGATAATCATTTAAAAAAATGCGGGAGTAAGCGTTAAAAAGAAAAAACATACAATTTTCTATTATAAAAGTAGTAACTTTGCACATCATGTCAAGAACTCAACTTTCGCTGATATGGGAAAACGAGGCGTGAAGAGGTTTTAAGAACATATGGGGTAATCATTCCCTCCCCAAAAAGCGGCAAAAGTGGACATCTGAGCTTCGCTCGATTGTTGGCTGCATCTCGGCAGAGCAAGCAAGCTTGACCAGGTCTATGCCGACAGTGGGAAAGGAGCCCTCATAGGCCGTCTGGAAAACAAAGAATTAATCAAAAATTCTGACGCACAGCCGCTTGGCGACGAAGGAGACGCTTGCCAAAGCAAGAATTTATAATCAATTGTATGGTCGCTCGGCGACGAAGGAGACGCTTGCCAAAGCAAGAATTATATGTTAAAATATATGAAAAGAATGAATCTACGGATGCTCACCGCCATCCTTGCAATATGCGGTGCAATGAACATTGGTGCTCAAACGAGCAACGACACCATTTATGTGGTCGAAGAACTGTTGCCAAACGCAGTCCATTTCCTACCCGCACCGCCCGACTCGTCAAGTGCGGCGTTTCTCGACGACTTGGCACAGTGGCAGTGGAGCAAGACCATGGCGTCGACCGACCGTGGCGCTCGCGCCAGTCTTGAGTCACGCATTGGTCCCGATGCCATGGCCTCGGTCATGGCACAGGTGCTGGAACTCGACACCATCAATGCCGAACAGACGCCCGCCATCTTCCAACTGTTGGCAAAGTCGCTTGTCACCGGCGCTACATCCACGAAAAAACCTAAGTTGGAATACAAGCGCAAGCGTCCTTTCATGGTGATGAACGAGACTCCTTGGGGACAGTATGACGACATGGAGAAAATGATTGAAAACGGGTCCTACCCGTCGAGCCACACGGCCTCGGGCTGGGCCACGGCATTGGCCTTTGCCGAGATGTGGCCGGCGCTCCAAGACACCATCCTGCGCCGTGGATTCGAGTATGGCGAGAACCGCATCATCGTCAATGCACATTGGCAGAGCGATGTGACGGCAGGATACCTCTGTGCTGCTGCTGCCATAGCACGAGCACACTGCGAGCCGGCATTTGAACAGGACATCAGCGCAGCACGCGCCGAGTATGCCCGTCTCAAGGGACTGCCAATGGACTACGACCCTGCCGCAGATGCCGACGTGCCCCATGGCGAACGTTTCCTGAACAACCCCGTCGACACCGCCTCTGCTCGATTTATGGCCGACATCGCACTCTACTGGAACAACAAGCCGTTGCGCAGCACCGAGCGCGGCGACACGGCAAGCGTAGAGGCCGAATATAGCGTCGCCATGATGCAGAAGGTTATGGGAGAGGCCATCGGCATCACCATCAGCGACGAGAAGACACCAGCCATCACCCGACTGCTGAGTCACGTGCTCGATAAGGCTAGCGAGACTGCCGACCGCCTGAAACCCATCCGGTTCCGCAAGCGTCCCTTCGTACAGTTGGGTGAGCCATCGGCCGTCGCTGGCGACGAGGAGAAAGAGCGTGGCAAGAGCAGTTTCCCGTCTGGACACACCAACCTGGGATGGACGGAGGCATTGGTAATGGCAGAGGTGGCACCCGACCATCAGGACGAGATCCTGCGACGTGGCTATGAATATGGTCACAACCGACTCATCGTGGGCTACCACTGGCACACCGACATCGAGGCCACCCGTATGCTCGCCTCAGCTCTCGTGGCACGCCTGCATGCCGACCCCGCCTTCCGCGAAATGCTTGCCGCCGCGCGTGCGGAGTATGTAAGCATCACCACCGGCATCGCACCTGAAAGCCGGGTCGCCAAACCGTCCGCTATTCGAACCTACCGCATCGATGGCATCCCCGCCACAAGCGATACGCACGGCATCGTCATTGAAAACCAGCAAAAGATGGTCAAGCGGTAAGTGATTGATAACAATCAATAAAATAGGGACTTGCTTCATATGTAAACATTTACATAAGAAGCAAGTCCTTTCAGTTGCAACAGGCCCTTTGTCGTGGTCGAAAATGTCACCGAAAGTCGTAGGGACTTGCTTCATGCATGTCCGAACACCAAACGGCCATATATGCGACGCTCGGAGGCGTCGACCCCTATGTGTGCACCGACCTTTTGCTCACGATGACGCCAAGAATGTTCTGTTGTTGCACTTACGCCAAGAATGCTCTCATCCTTTTCATCTTGTTGGAGATTTGTTCTTGCAGCCAGTATAAAGCGAGGGGTATTCCTACACCGGCAATGGTATAGGGCACCCAGAACCAGTCTTGTTGTGAGTAATCATGGATGACCATATGACAGCCTATCTGGCGAATGTCGAGTCCATAATACCATATCTTCAAGAGGCTTACCACCTTGTAGGCGCTGATATGAAAGATGAAGATGTAGAGCGTGTGGTCGCCGATGTAGACCAGAGACCGTTTCAACCAACCTTCGCGATGATCAATCCACAGGCTGATGTTGTAAGTCATCAGGAATCCAAGCAGGGCGGGTACGGGCAGAGAGAGGAACTGGGTGAAGGTGGAACGCCAGTTCATGTTGGCTATCAGATAGACTGAGAAAAGATACACGATGGCGCCGAAGATGATGGTGGTCCATAGTTGGGCGTGATGGAGAGAGATGAGTTTGAGGTATTTGTCAACGTACTGCCGGAAAATGAAACCACAGCCGAAGAAGAAGCACCCCATCATGTCGCGATAGCCACCCTGTACCAGTGTGATTACATTCAGTCGCTCGTATGTTTTCCATCCACAGAGCAACAGCATCACCACGCAGATGAGGTAGGGAACGGATTTAGGCGAGAGTTTCGGAACTTTGGAAACGCACAGATTCAGCACTTTATATAAAAACAGATACAGGATGCTTGCCACGAACAATCCTCTGAAAAACCAGAATGCACCACAAAGGAACTGGTCGTATCCACCCATTGCCGTGAAGATGTTCCATACATTCTGTTGTATCTGATGCCATGTGTAGGGGTGTGTCACACCACCCGTTTCATTGCCATACTGTTCGTTCAGTATGCCGATATCAAACATCCAGTTGTGAATGATCAGGAAGAATACCGACCACTTGACGAATGGCCAATACAGTCCCTTGATGCGTTTCTTGATAAATGTCGCCTCCTCATTCAGGTATTTCAACGAGAAGAAATAGCCTGCTGTGATGAAGAAAAGGGGCATGTGGAATTCAAAGATGAAATGGCAGAGCCAGCCCGGTGCCTCAGCATGGGCTATCACCATCAGGATAATGGCGATGCCTTTGCAGATAGATATATTCGTAACACGATTCATGGGATGGCATGGTAGTGGTGCTCACCTTTCCCTTCGAGATAATATGGGATACTTCCGCCCGTAACTCGCAAGGGTAAAGTCGATGATTTTCTTGAGAGCGGGAAGGGTGTACTCCTTTCCCCTGTCATAAACCAACATTCTTTTCGGCCGCTAAGATAAGTTATTTTTTCGACATTTACAAATGAAATAATGCTTTTATGCAAAAACTGCCTGTTTTATCAATGACCATCGGGAGCGGTTTTCGTGACCATCGGGGGACTGTTCTCGGGGTTTATGACCCTCTTCATCCTCGAAAAATCTTGATGGTTGATGCCATCAAACTATTGATAGATTATTTGTTTCAACCTGGTCTATACAAATATCAAACTTTTCAAAAGCGAATAAAGATGAAAAAGGTGAAACGTAGAATTGTAAAGACAACGACGATGGATGCCATCAAGGCCATGCGGCGTGGCGGACGTGAGGCCGAGCGCGACTTGCTGGGTCCCGGCTTCCACTCCCTCAACCATGTCCACAAGTCGAAGAAGACGTATACACGGAAAAAGAAACACAAGCAGGCCGGCGAGTAGGCGAAGGCCGGCGCCAGATTCCATCCCCCATAGCAACAAACGGAACAACAAACGGAATAACAATTTAAGATAATTCATGTTCAGTCTACGCTGTCCTTTTTTCCAAAAAAATCATCGAAAAGGAGTGGCATATATGATTTTTTTGCTATTTTTGTCACGTCAATACCATATCGACATCGTTTTTGACTTCACATCACCTAAGGAAAAGGGCATGATGGCCAATGGTAAGGCTTCTCAACTTTCTGTTAGTCAATCATATGCACACTCCACTCATCCTTAGAGCTGCGAAGCTTCAGACGCAATGCCATCGTTTTGTAAACCACGACAGTAAGACATAAAGACAGACTATGAATGCATTACCGCAGGGCACCATGCTCCAGGGGAAGTCTCACCAGTACAAGCTCATTAAAAAGCTGGGACAGGGGTCGTTTGGCATCACCTATCTGGCGATGATGAAAGCCACCATCGTAGGCGACCTTGGACCCATCGAGGCTGATGTGAAGGTCGCCATCAAGGAATTCTTCCTGCGCGACTTCAACGGGCGCAACGGCACGTTGGTGACCAGCGGCAGCAACGACAGCATCTACCACGACTACAAGAAGAAATTCTTGCGAGAGGCGAAGAACCTGAGCAAATTCAAGCATCCCAACATCATCAAGGTGCTCGAGTCCTTCGAGGCGAACAACACCGTCTACTACGTCATGGAGTACATCGGTGGCGGGAGCCTCGACGACCTCATCGGGAAGGAGGGGTGCATCGCGCAGGATGAGACGGTGAGGATAGCAAAGAAGATTGGCGACGCCCTCTCTTTCATGCATCAGAAGCGCATGCTCCACCTTGACCTCAAACCCGCCAACATCATGATGCGCGAGAGTGGCGAACCTGTCCTCATCGACTTCGGCCTCTCCAAGCAATATGGTGAGAACGGCGAGCCGGAGTCGAGCACGCAGGTGGGTGGTGGCACGCCGGGATATGCTCCCATGGAGCAAACCAGCTACCAAGAGGGGAAGGACTTTCCCGTCACCATGGATGTGTATGCCTTGGGGGCAACACTGTTTAAAATGCTCACCGGCAGACGGGCGCCCGAAGCCTCCCACATCTTCAATGATGGTTTCCCGTATGATGAATTCCAAAAACATGACATTGGCGACAAGTTCGTCTCCTGCATCGCAAAGGCCATGGCGCCGGCGAAGAAAGACCGGTATCAGACGGTGAAGAGCTTCATCTCCGACATCGACGAGAGTACGGCCTATGTCTTGGATGAGTTGCCCGTCGGCTATGTGCTTAGGGACAAACGCAGGGGGGAAGCTTATGAAATCACCGCTGTGGTCGACAAAGCACCATCCTGTATCCATTACACGGCCGTCAGGGACAATGCTCCTCGTGCAAGAAAGGAGGTCATCAATGTTTATGAATTCTTTGACGGAAACGTGCATGAGAGGATTTTGGACCGCACGCTGAATGTCACCGGCGACCCTTCGGAGAAGGAGGCTCCTTTCATTGCACTATGCGAGGAAAAGACAAAAGGTGCCGTGGCGGGACGATTCTCCGTGGACAAGGGCAACGGATGGCAGACCTTCCAGGCTAACAACACCTGGTATCTCATCACATATCCGCCAAAAAAAGAACGAAAGCCGTTCCCGTGGGACAAGGTCAAAGCCAAGGCCAAGTCTGCTGGCATCGTCCTCGCCTCCATGCTCGTCGCGGTGGGAGCATTCTATCTCATCTACTTGGGATGGAACGCCTTTTCCGACTACCTCGACCGCAGGGCGGAGGCGCAGGAAAAGGAGATGGCAAGACTTTCGCGGTCGCTGACAAATGCCATCGAACAAAACAACACCAACCTCCTGCAGTATTTTGCCGAGTTGGACAGCACAAGGGCTTTCGCACCATACGCCAAGGCCTTGCTCGAACAAGGTGAGATGGACAAAGCCAAAGAGTATGCACAAAAAGCAGGCAATGACCCTCTCGCCGCCACCGTGATGGATGAAATCAAACAGCGAGAACAGCAGATGGCTGAAGTAAAGGAGGAGGTGGAGGAAATGCCTGAAGAGGAAGAGATGGTGGAGGCCGCAGACCAACCCAAACCGGAAGTCGAGGTGGAAGAACCCAAGCCGAAAGAAGAGCCTCTGCCTCCTGTTAAAGATGATTCCGAGACCAAGTATAAGTCTTATCTCTCGCAAGCACAACAGGCATTCAACAAAGGGCAATACCAAGCGGCACGCAAATCACTGAACAACATCAAAGCTTTGGGAAATGCTTATTATGACAGGACTGCGGTGACGACGCTGGCTGGCAAGGTGGATGAGGCTATCAAGAAACAGAATGAGGAGAAAATAGAACAGCAAAATAGAAGTAACTTCGAAAACGCTAAAAAAGCTTGGTACCAATATAACAATGCAAAAGAATTAACTAAAGAACAACGTAAACAATGTCTAAATGACGCTAATATATACCTCCAAAACATTAAAGGTGAGTATGCCAATAGAAAAGAGGTGGTTGACTTAAAAAGGGACGTAAGTAATTCTCTTGACATAATTAAAAAATTGAAATGATAGGTTCAATATTTTGATGTAAGCAATAAAATAGTAGTATATGAAACAGTTGAAAATCCTCATATTGTTCCTTTGGGCTATGAATCTCAGCGTCAATGCCCAATGTGGTGACCTGGAAATATTCTTTGATACAGCAGACGAATGGGTTGCTGAGGGTGATTATCAGAAAGCGCTAGATCTTCTCGAAAAATATAAAGATGTCTCAAAGTATCAAAACTGCCCTCAAATGAAAGTCCTGAAATCTAAGATTTTGGGTTTGGCCATGCAAAAAGCAGACGAATGGGTCGCTGATGGAGAATATCAGAAAGCATTAGACCTTCTCATAGAGTACAGGGATGAGCCGGATATGAAAAACTGCCCGGAAATGAAAGTGCTGAAATCTAAGATAACTATTGTAGAAGGGCTTATAGGCAATAACAACAACACAAACAACAACACAAACAATAACACAAACAATAACACTAACAATAACACTAACAATAACACTAACAATAACACTAACAACACCCTCTCTACTAACAGCGGTAATGGCTTGAAGTGTAAATCCACCAATCCCATCATTGTCAATTTGGTCAACAATATGGTCAAAGTGGATGGTGGGACGTTCACCATGGGCGCCACCAAGGCTCACGACATGGATGCTGTAGATAATGAAGCTCCCGAGCATCAGGTGACGTTATCCGACTTTTACATCGGCAAATACGAGGTGACACAGGAAGAGTGGGAGGCGGTGATGGGAGAGAACCCCTCTGATTTCAAGGGCAAGCCGGATTCCAATAAGCGCCCGGTGGAGCAAGTATCTTGGGATGACTGCCAGGATTTCATCAAAAAGCTCAACGACTTGACTGGATTGAATTTCCGCCTGCCCACCGAGGCTGAGTGGGAGTACGCCGCCCGTGGAGGCACCAAGAGCAACCATTACAAATATGCCGGCAGCAACACCTTGAGCTCCGTGGTATGGTATGGTGGCAACAGCGGAAGATCCACCCACCCCGTCGGCAAGAAGGCTCCCAACGAACTTGGCCTTTACGACATGAGCGGCAACGTCGATGAATGGTGTCAGGATTGGTATCACAGCAATTACTACAAGAATTCCCCGTCGAGCAATCCTTGCAACACTGTAACGACCTCCTACCGCGTGCGCCGCGGTGGCAGCTGGGGCGACAGCGCGAGGTACTGCCGCGTGTCGAATCGGGACAACAACTCGCCAGGGGGCCGGAACAGCAACCTTGGCTTGCGGCTCGCCCTATAGTTTCCCCTTAAAAAAGAAAAAAAGAAATGCACTCGGGCCACCGAGCATGATGCCGGAAACGGCGGCCAAAGAAAAGGCCGCCGAAAAGGCATCATAGCGATGGTGGACCGCCGCGCGAAAAATCTTTACGATTCAATTTTGCTGTAGGGACTAAGCGGACATATATGAAGAAAGTTGTTTTTTCAGGAGTTAAAGGGGAGGAGAGGGGTAAATAATTAACAATTAATAATTTATAATTAATAATTTACTTAAGTTTCGGAAGTAAAAACACCTTACAAAACTGTAGTTTATCTTGTATGGCTACCGGTTGTGAAGTGAAGCCCGAAGGGCTGGGACGACCACAG
>JAFWSS010000271.1 GCA_017524385.1 Prevotella sp. | reverse complement strand
GCTCGGAGGCGTCGACCCCTAGGTGAACTCACGGGGTGCACACATACAGAGCAAGAGGTGTCGACCCCTAGGTGAACTCACGGGGTGCACACATATAGAGCAAGAGCTTGGTGCGCACATACAGAGCAAGAGGCGTCTACCCCTAGGTGGGCTCACGAGGTGTGCCATTGATCTTGGCGGTCATCTCATACCTGTTCTCAGTTGAGTTATTGGTCACACGCGAGTAGTCGAGTGTCATGCCGTTGCCTATGTCCCGGTTGTTCCATTGTTCTTCAGACACAGCAGGGCGATGCATCCAAACACGACTCAGAACAAGAGGGTTACGAAACTCTCAGCGGGCAAATTGATAACGGCGGTTCCAAAAGAAAGCTCCACCTTCGTCTCCTCTGCTTTCTGGCTTGCATTGGTGACATATACGATAGCCGATTCGAGAGAGGTTGGCAGCCCTGTTATTTCCGCCATGCAAGCCGCTCCGTTGTTGACGATATGCAAAGCACCTTCATGCCGAACTATATTGTAGAATGCAGCGGTGTTGACGTTTTCCTTGTCTACGGTCAGTGGGAAGGCGAAAGCATCGGCAGGAGTCCTTGCCAGTTGCTGGAGGTTGTAGAACCGTTGGGTGGGACGCAGGGGGCCGTCGTCGCCCAATATGCCGTTTCCTTGGAGCAACGAGTAGTCGGCAGTGAGTTGCCATTGCAAGATGCTCAGAGGTTGGCAGATGGCACAAAGACGGGTGTAGAGGTTGATCTCATAGAGGGCGAAGGTAGACTCTTTGAAGATGGCCGGATAACGCCAGGCGGCAGCGTCGGTACTCCCTTCTCCCACAATGAGAGGCACGTTGATGCTACGGGCGGCGTCCCGCCATCGACGCAGCGTCTCGTCGTCGCATCCTCGCCATGAATGGAACGATACGGCACCGATATATTGACGCGCCTCCTTGTCCTCCAGTGCTGGTTTGATGAAGTCTATGGTCGTGGCATCGCTGTTGTCGCCAAGCAACAGCTTCGTGGGCAGGTGATGGTCGGCCAATACTTTCCCGAAAGACTTGATGAACTCGCAATGCTCCTGGGGGGTATGCAACACGTCGATACCAATGTCTGACTCGTTGAAAGAGAAATAATCTGCTTCCACTCCATAGTCGTCTCTAAGGAATTGAAGATAAGACACCATCGACTCGTAGATGCGGTCTTGTTTCGAGGGGTCCAACCGAAGGGCGGCCACCCCGCCCGGACCACGCTGCTGTCCAGGCGCCAAAGCCCATTGCGGAGGGAACCAGCAGCTCACGACCACCGGCATGCCGATGCGTTTCAATCGTGCTGCCATCATTGCGCTCTTATTCACCTGGGGGTCGCACTTGGCACCTTTGTCCCACGACGCCCATGGAAATTCCACTCGTCCCATGGCCACACGCATGTTTTTCAGGCAATAATCAATCACCTCCGGGTCTTTTTCAGGGTTCTGTATGCGGAAATTGCCGCCGAAGCCGGCAAATCGAGCACCAGGCTTGGCAAGGTCGAGATGGATGTGAGCCGTTTCGTCGTGACGTGTACCATCGACGGCAAGCAACATTTCGAGGTCGGCCTTCTCCCCTTTCTTCAATGTTGGCATCAGCGTGACATATAGCACTTTGTTTCCATTTTCCTGCCTTACCGTCGTTGTCACCTTTTTGTTGAACGCCAAATTCAGGTTGCGTTCCTTTGCAGTCACCACCACCTTTTTCCCTGATGCTTTGATTTTTGCGTCAGCATAGTACTTGGGAGTGAAAGACATAGTGAAAAAAGCTCCCTCCTGAAGATTCTCCACAGCCTCTGCACTCAACCTTATTTTAACTTGCCGGTCGTTGATGTCGGTCACCTCCTGATGGAACTGTGCGCCATGCAACGGAATATCTACAATCTGTGTACTCCCATTCCGTTGATATCTGACATTTCTCTGCCTTTCACGCCCGGTCCTTTCCATATTTCCACCGATAACGCCCACGCACAGTGCTGATTCGAAGTCGATGAGTTCACCGTCCATTCTTACTCCTGTGATGTTGCTCCACGCCATCACCTCGGAGTGAACGGTTTTACCTGCATTGCTTTGGGCTATGGCCAAAACACATTGCATTGTCAAAACAAGGAATGTGAACAATTGTTTCATAGAGATTTACATTTTTGTGCAAATATACAATTTTCATTTGAATAATGTAGCATTTGAAGCATAATAATTCATACTGGGCGATTGCCATATCGAGACGATGGAAGCTATTGCAATAAGTCTTGGTGATGGATAACGAACACGCGTTCGGCCTTGCCGGGAATGATGCCAATTTCAACCTAACCCATATATGTGGGTATTAAAATGACATCATTCTTGCCACAAGATGACATTATCTTTGCAGTGTGAAAACAGCAAGAGATATGAAAACCATAAACAAGGCCGAACCTGCCTACTGTGACAGAAAATGTGACGCTCGATGTGACGCTCGATGTGACGCTTGGTGTGACGCTCGATGTGACGCTCGATGTGACGCTCGGTGTGACGCTCGGTGTGACGCTTTACTATATCCCAAAATCCACTTTAACATTTTGTTATTCAGACAGATGCAAGTTTTGCAATTTGAAGGGTGTGACGCTTTGTGTGACGCTTTGTGTGACGCTTGGTGTGACGGCTTGTGTGACGCTTCCTGTGACAAGGAAAAGAAAAAAAACAAAAGAAAGAAGAAAATCCCCCTGCACCCCCTAAAGAAGAAAAAAAACAAAAAAAAGAAAATAACACTCACACAACGTGCATGCATGCGAGAAAAAACACCCGTGTTTCGACAAAAAAACACCTCGAATTATTTTGCACTTCGCTTGGTTTACACTAAATTTGCAACCGAAAGACACCACGGGAAGAGGGTTGGTGCAGAAACTGCAACAGACAGCCGCTTCCACAACCATTTGATTAAGCGAGTGCAGAAGAGCTTGCTCATTATGCCGAGCTTGAAAATGGTCGGATGAAATCCAACCATTTGACATGAAATCCAACCTTAAAAGACGATATATGGAAAGACGAATCGTAGAGTGCGTCCCCAATTTCAGCGAAGGACGCAACGCAGAGATCATCAAACAGATTGCTGCCGAGATATCTGGCACGCCCGGTGTTACATTGCTCAACGTCGACCCCGGCGAGGCCACCAACCGCACGGTTATCACCTTCGTCGGTGAGCCGGAAGCCGTGGTGGAGGCCGCCTTCAGAGCGGTAAGGAAGGCAGGAGAGTTGATTGACATGCGGCAGCACCATGGTGCACATCCACGTATTGGAGCCACCGACGTGCTGCCATTGATTCCCGTCAGTGGCATCACCCTCGAAGAGTGTGCGGCATTGTCACGCGACCTGGCACGGCGCATCGCCGACGAACTACGCATCCCCTGCTACTGCTATGAGGCGGCCGCCTTCACAGAGCGACGCCGCAACCTCGCCGTCTGCCGCGCAGGAGAATACGAAGGCATACCCAAGAAACTGTCCACGCCAGGTGAAGAGCCCGACTTCGGCAGCCGTCCGATGGACGACGACATCGCACGCACCGGATGCACCGTCGTTGGAGCACGTGATTTCCTCATCGCTGTCAATTTCAACCTCAACACCACGTCCACCCGCCGCGCCAACGCCATCGCCTTCGACGTGAGGGAGAAAGGGCGTCCTCGCCGAGAAGGCAACCCCATCACCGGCACGCCGATGAAGGATGCCGACGGCAACACCATCATGATTCCCGGCACATTGAAGAAGACGAAGGCCATCGGGTGGTTCATCGACGAATACGGAATCGCTCAAGTGTCGATGAACATCACCGACATCAACACCACGCCGCTCCACAAAGCCTTCGACGAAGTGTGCCGCTGCGCACAACTGCGTGGCATACGCGTCACCGGCACCGAGATAGTCGGACTGGTGCCCAAGCGAGCCCTTGTCGAAGCTGGCAAGTATTTCCTGGAGAAGCAGCACCGCTCCACCGGCATCCCCGAATGCGACATCATCGACATCGCCATCCATTCCATGGGACTGTCAGACCTGCGTCCCTTCAACCCCTGCGAGAAGGTCATAGAATATTTGTTGGAGGATGAGGACAAGAAAAAACGCCTGGCAGACCTCTCCGTCACCGCATTCGCCGAAGAGACCTCCCGTGAGTCACCCGCCCCTGGAGGGGGCACCATCTCCGCCTACATGGGTGCGTTGGGTGCCGCACTGGGCACGATGGTCGCCAACCTGTCCTCCCACAAGGCCGGATGGGACGAGCGTTGGGAGGAATTCAGTCGCCAAGCCGACGAAGGTCAGCAACTGATGGCCGAACTGCTCCATCTCGTCGACGAAGACACCGATGCCTTCAACCAGATCATGGCTGCCTTCGGAATGCCCAAGGGTACGGAGGAGGAACGCACCGCCCGTTCGGCTGCCATCCAAGCCGCCACGCTCCATGCCGCAGAGGTGCCCCTACGCACGATGAAGGCTGCCTTGCGCGTCCTTCCCCTCTGCCAACGGATGGCTCGCGACGGCAACCCCAACAGCATCTCCGATGCCGGCGTAGGCGCCTTGGCCGCACGTTCCGCCGTCCTGGGAGCGGGACTGAACGTGTGCATCAATGCCTCCTCCTTGAAAGACCGCACCAAGGCCGAAAAACTAAAGGCTGAGGCCCAAAAACTCGTGGAAGAAGCCGAGAAGCAGGAGAAAGCCATCCTCGAACTGGTCAAGAATGGCATGTAGAATCATATATCCCGAATTAGAGAATTGAAGAATCATTCGTTCAAGACTCGTTGGATGGCAATTCTCTAATTCTCTAATTCGTGATAAAGAAAAACTTGAAAACTTGACAGAAAAATCTAATCATACGCAAATGCACGACTATGACGACAAATCCCG
>JAFWSS010000270.1 GCA_017524385.1 Prevotella sp. | reverse complement strand
TGTACTCTGGCCACCCCTTCGGGGTTCGTTCAACATCAAACCAAGATATAACAAATCAAGTATGAAGTAAAAATCCTCGCAAATGGAGGTGTTTTGATGGAATCATCATTTGATTATCCATACATTTTTTAAATGAAGCTACTGTAAGTAATTGAATGCCAATATAACCGAACTTCCGAAACTTAAATTAATAAGAATGAGTGAACTTTCACATAACTTTCACCCATAGAAAAAGGCAGTTTAGGTGATTTTCCTAACTGCCTTATTTTCAGTGCTTTATTTTGTAGCGGGAGCCGGGATTGAACCGGCGACCTCATGATTATGAATCATGCGCTCTAACCAGCTGAGCTATCCCGCCATATCGATTAAGCGGGTGCAAAGGTAATCATTTTTTTGAAAACAACAAAAAAAATCCTTTTTTTTTGATTGATTCGCATAAAATTTGTATATTTGCAGAGATATGGCAACCATCCAAACCTAAAAGACATGAAAAAACAGCAGATTCAAATCGAACACGCCCTTCGCTCCACCTCCGCCAACATCATATGGAAGGTCATCAGCACCGAAGGCGGTCTTGGCAGGTGGATTGCCGATGAAGTGAAGGAAGACCATGGCAAATTCTCCTTCACATGGGGCGAGGAATGGGGCCACCATGAGAAACGCACGGCAACAACACTGGAAAAAGTGAGAAACAGCCACATCCGCATGCAATGGGATGACGAGACAGACCCCGAGGCTTATCTCGAACTGCGCATAGTGCGCACGGAAATCACAGAAGGATACCTGCTACAAGTCACCGACTACGCCCTTCCTGAAGACGTGGACAGCCTCTACGACATCTGGAACCAAAACTTCGAACAACTCAGGGCTTCCACGGGACTTTAAAATATTGAAGATTTCATAACGGCTAAGTGCACCATATAATATAGAATATAGAGGCGAGATTCTTCTCGTCTCGGTGTTTGGTGCGACATACAAGGATAGATGGTGGAACCAATGGTTTCACCATCTTTCTTTTTTTCTCCACTTGGTGATAGAAAAACTTTCAGAAGAGACTCTATATAGCAGAAAGGCAATCAACCAGGCAATACGTCAATCAATTGGCAATACCTGGAAACAAGCCCCGACCCAAGACTTGCGGGAGAAGAATTGCACAAACAATTTCAAAAAAACAAAAAAATAAGAAAAAAAATTCATCTACGCAAAAAAAGTGCGCAGCAGGTGCCTACCTTTGCACACGAAAACATCACAAAAGAGCCGGACGACCTCTATAAACGTCTATGACATGAACTAACAAACATTGGGATGTATCTCCTCACTCTGATAAGGTGCCGAAAGAGTAATTGGTCGCATGTGATTTCGATTCTCACCATCCCAACAAATGTATAGGTTTTCATCACACGAAAAATCACCTAAGAAGTGGAAAGGAAAACATAAGTAAAAAAGAAAGATACAAGTGGCTGCCGTAGCGATGGCTTACTTCGTACAACATCACATCAATTCCCGACGCCGTTGCGAATGTTGCGCCACTTCCCCAAAACCAGTTGCCGGAGTCTGAGACATACTTCGAATCATCATAATTTTTATCACGGATCATCATCAACCAGGTCCTCACATCTCACGCCAACAAAAGTGAGAGCCGTCATGAACGGTGAGGTATAAAAAACTGTCTCTCCAAATGTTGCGCTGGTTTTCATTACACGAACAACAATAACTTACTAAAAAACACCATAAATCCCTTTTACTACTTATTATAATTTTAAAATGAGCAAGTTGAATCCAACAAGCAAATCCTCCAAGGACCTGTTCGATGAAGAGCAACTGGCTGGAGGCTATGGTATGAAAGGCGCCAAGGAGAGCAACATCCAATTGCTCCGCCGAGCCACCCTTGCCAACCTGCTGTGGGAGAATGTGGCCTACATGGACGGGAAGAAAGTGTCGGACGAAATCGCCCGCCTCATCCCACTCTGTTCGCCAGAGGAGGTCTATGAGCTGGCCATCGAGGCCCGCAAGAAGCAGAAGTTGCGTCACACGCCGCTCTTCATCGCCGCACAGATGTGCCGTCACGACGGCCATCGCGAAATGGTGGGCAAGTTGCTACCGCAAATCATCACCCGAGCCGACATGCTCACCGACTTTCTCGCCCTCTATTGGAGCGACGGCAAGGTGACATTGTGCAACCAGGCACGCAAGGGCTTGGCGGAAGCCTTCCACAACTTTGACGAATACCAGTTCGCCAAGTACGACCGCGACGCCGCCATCAAGCTGCGCGACGTGATGTTCCTCGCCCATCCGAAGGCGCGTACAGAAGAGGAGCAGGAACTGTTCCGCAAGGTCGCCGACCGCGAATTGTCCACCCCCGACACCTGGGAGGTGGCCCTCTCCGCTGGCGCGGACAAGAAGGAGACGTGGGAGCGACTGATGGCCGAAAGGAAATTGGGCGCACTGGCCATGCTCCGCAACATCTCCAACATGCAGGAAGCCGGTGTGGAGAGAAAGGCCATCGTCGAAGGCCTGAAGGACATGAAGGGCTCCATGCTCCTACCCCTGGACTTCTACAAGGCAGCAAAGAAGAACAGCGCCTTCGACCGTGACATCGAGGAGGCCATGCTGAGGACCTACGCCAACCTGCCGAAGATTCCGGGCAAGACGCTCTTCATCGTCGATATCTCCGGCTCCATGATAAGTCTCATCAGCGGCAATAGCGATTTCGACCGCAAGGAGGTAGCCGGTGTGATGGCCATGCTCGCCTCCATCCAGTGCGAGGACTTTGAACTGGTGCTGACATCGGGGAACGACCTCGAGCGCCAACATAAGAGCAAATGGGTGAGATACCCTGAGAAGGGCTTCGGCCTTGTGAGGAACATTGTCGAAGCCGACCTTGGCGGAGGCGGCATCTTCACACGCCAATGCCTGGAGTGGTGCGAGGAGACCTTTGCGGGGAAGGACTTCGACAGGATTATTGTCTTCTCCGACTCCCAAGACTGCGACTGGCCCGACAAGCGCATCCCCAAGCCCTTCGGGCGCCACAACTACATCTGCGATGTGTCGGCACATACCAAGGGCATCAACTACAAGGGGGTGTGGACGGCGGAAATCAGCGGATGGTCGGAGCATTTCCTGACCTTCATCGCCTCACTTGAAGGGATTGAGAACACCTTTGAATAAAGAAACGAAGAGGTGCGGCCTGCAGGTCGCACCTCTTCGTTTCCATTGGAGACAATTCATTTCTTGTCAAGTTGTCTTTCAAGGTTGAATCTTTTCAGTTCATTGGTCTTGACTTTGCGGCGGTGTTGAGTCATTCGTGTTTTCATCATCACCAGCACTTTCAACATCCCTTTTGTCTTTTCCCTCAACCACAATGCTG
Organism: Prevotella sp.; assembly: GCA_017524385.1. Lineage (GTDB taxonomy): Bacteria > Bacteroidota > Bacteroidia > Bacteroidales > Bacteroidaceae > Prevotella. The sequence continues at coordinate 9,574 of JAFWSS010000270.1, read as the reverse complement.
ATTCGCTTTCCGCCATAGCCACGCCACACTCCATTCCATGGTTTGCCCTTTTCGAATCTCCCTCCATAATAGGATCCATTATCTTTGTACAAATGACCGTGATTGAAGAGGTTGTCTTTGAACGATCCCTGGAAATATTCGCCATTATTGAATATATACACGCCACGATCCCCTTGGAACACACCATGCTCAAAAGGTCCTTTGTAGAACCCCTTTTTAGAAACGGCCATACCTTCCCCATGCGGCAGGCTGTCATTATCCACAGGTCCCTTGTAGGTGTATTCACCATAGACATCGTTGCTATAATGCCTTTCCTGCTCTTCTTTATTCTTGTATTCCTCCATCAATTTTGCTTGGAACATATCAAGAGACATCTCTTTCGATAAAGTTTGGCTCTCTTCCTGGACAGGTTCTTTTGCATCCACAACCGTATTGACAGAATCTTTTTCAGGTCGGTTGGCGCTGGCATCTTCAACGGCCAAGGCTTTTTCTTTTGTTGTTTTCGACGATTTTTCCGAAATTGGTTTGAAGAGCCACCATCCTAAGGCAATCAACGCAACGAAGCATGCCGACAAGCATGCGAGAGCCGCCGGCGAAAGTCTTTTGCGTTTTCTTTCATCCTTTTGAATCTTTTGGTCATCGACACTGTCTTGACTCTCAGGCTCAGGGGCTTCTTCCACAGCGGGTGCATCACGTTTTCTCAAGACGGGGTGGATGTTGATAGCATTGAACCTCACGGTTTGCTCGTCATCGAGGAGCGCCTCGTCGCCCTCCTCCCTCTCCACGCCCTTGATGCGTATGAGGAAGGCCGAGTGGTTGTCCTTGCTGTTGACGGTGTTCTCTATCAGCCATTCACGTTTTTGGTCATCGTCGGTGTCGGAGGTCATCCATTTCACGATGTCGGGGTCGTCCAAGTCCTCCAGCACCCCGTCAGAGCAGAGGAAGAAGTAGTCGCCCGGCTGTATGTCAGTGATGTGCACTATGTCTGCCTGCTCACGGTTGTCCTCTCCGGGCAGCATGGCACGAGTGATTTGGTTCTTCCTGCGATGGGTCTTCATCTCCTCATAGCTGATTTCCCCCATCTGGTAGAGTTCATAAACCAATGAGTGGTCTTTCGACTTATAAAGGATGGTGCCCGATGACGGTCTGACATGGTAGATTCTGCTGTCGCCGATATGCGCCGCCGTACACCCTCCTCTATGGAAGAAAAGCATGGTCATGGTGGTTCCGGCCTTTCTGTACGCCCCATCGTCGATAGCATCCAACTTCAGGTATGCGTGTTCCAAAGCGTTTTTCAACTGTTCGTCAGCCAGCACCTCATCAGTCTTGACATTCTCCTGGAAATACTCCATAATACCCTGGCAGATGGCAGCACTCGCCACCTCCCCACGCTCATGGCCTCCCATGCCGTCGCAGAGCACAAAAAGGCGGTCGCTCTCCTTCGCCTTGCCGACAAGAGGAAAGATGCTGTCTTCCTGATTGGCACGTGCGCCAACCTCAAACATATCCTTGGGTGGGAACAATTCTATTCTCATGGTCTGAAATCATTTGTGTTTGACGAGACAAAAGTAACAAAAAAAATCTAAAGAACAAGAAAAAACATAGAAAAACGAAATATGAAAAAGAAAAACGGAGAAACGGAGTGTCGCTCGGAAAAGGAAACAAAAACTTTGTTGTCAAATAATGCTTTTTGCTCGCTTATCAGACAAAATTCTCACACTCGAAGAAACAAATTCATATCTTTCTTTCTCGCTTACCGAAATTTTTGTACTTTTGCATGCCTTTCGCATAGATGGCTAGAGAGGCGCCACGCCCATGCTTGGAATCAAGAAACTCCACATACTCATCATCAAGCAGTTTGCGCTCCTCTTCGTGGGAACGTTCTTCATCAGCCTTTTCGTGCTGATGATGCAGTTTGTGTGGCAATATGTGGACACGCTCATCGGCAAGGGCCTCACCCTCGACATCCTGGCACAATTCTTCTTCTACATGGCCTTGATGATGGTGCCACAGGCACTTCCCCTTGCCATCCTGCTTTCCTCACTCATCTCCTTCGGCAACCTTGGCGAGAGCAGTGAGTTGACCGCCATCAAGGCGGCAGGCATCTCGCTGATGCAGACCCTCCGCCCCCTCGCCATCATCGTGGTTGGCATCGCCTGCCTCTCTTTCTACTTCCAGAACAACATCGGTCCGCAGTCGAAGAAAAAGATTGGTCAGTTGCTTGTCTCCATGAAGCAGAAAAGCCCAGAGTTGGAAATCCCCGAAGGAATCTTCTACGACGGCATCCCCGACTGCAACATCTATGTTCAGAAGAAAGACTTGAAGACCGGCATGCTCTACGGCATCATGGTCTATCGGATGACCGACAGTTACGAGGATGCCGCCATCGTGCTAGCCGACTCAGGCATGCTGCAATCGACAGCAGAGAAGAAACACCTGCTCCTCAACCTCTACAGCGGCGAGTGGTTTGAGAACATGCGCAGTTCCACCATAGGAGATGCCGCCCAAGTGCCCTACCGCCGGGAGACATTCTGGCACAAGCGCATCATCATCGACTTCGACGGCGACTTCAACCTCGCCGACGCCAACGTCTTCGGACAGAACGCCCAAGCGAAGAGCCTCAACCAGATACGCGACGACATCGACTCTTTGAACCACACCTACGACAGCATCGGCCGCGCCTACTACAACGAGGCGATGAACTACACCTTCAAGATTCAGAACGTCACCAAGGCCGACTCGCTCCGTGTTCTTTCCGTCGCCCGGAGCAAGGAGTATGACTTCGACAGCCTCTATCAGCGCCTTCCAGCCAACAAGCAGCGCTCCGCCGTGAACAGCGCCCTCTCCAAGGCCAACCAACACATGAGCGAACTCGACTACAAGAGCATGCTCACAAGCGACGGGGACCTTTTCCTGCGCCAGCACAAGCTCGAAGCCATCAACAAGTTTGTCCAGGCCCTCTCATGCATCATCTTCTTCTTCATCGGAGCCCCATTGGGCGCCATCATCAGGAAAGGCGGGCTAGGCATACCCATCATCGTCTCAGTCATCGTCTTCATCATCTTCTACATCCTCGACAACACCGGCTATCGAATGGCCAAGGGAGGCATGTGGGCCATCTGGTTTGGCAAGGGACTCGCCACGGCCGTCCTCGCCCCAACCGCAGCATTCATCACCTACAAAGCCAACAACGACTCCGCCGTCTTCAATCTCGACTCGTACATCAACGTCGGCATGCGCATACTCGGCATGAGGCGCAAGCGCACCGTCATGGGAAAGGAAGTGATCATCAACGACCCCGACTACGGCCGCGACACCTTGGAACTGGCCCGCATCAGCGACGAGGTGACCCGCTACTCACGAGAGCACAACCTCAAGTCGCCACCAAACATCATCAAGGTGTTCTTCAAATACCAACCCGACCACGAGATAGAGCGCATCAGCGAAAAGTTGGAAAACGTGATAGAAGACCTCTCCAACACCCGCGACCGCATTGTCCTCGGGCTACTGGGCCACTACCCCATCGTCTCGGAGAAGGCACACACCAGACCGTTTGAGCACCGCTGGCTGAACATCGCCGCCGCCATCCTCGTACCCGTAGGCATCTTCCTCTACATCCGCATGTGGACTTTCAGGCTCAGGCTGCTCAAAGACCTGCGCACCATCAAGAAAACCAATGAGAAAATCACTGCGCGCATCGAGGAGAAAGGACTGGCGAAGAAGCAAGAGACCGACACCTTATTTATATAAAGATCAACCACACCTTATTGATATTCACACCCCGACAGCAAACCCTAAGGAAAACCCGACAAATATGGACCAACAACTGACAGACAGGATAGAGAGTGCGGTGGAAGACTTCCGCCAAGGCAAGTTTGTCATCGTCGTCGATGATGAAGACCGAGAGAACGAGGGCGACCTCATCATCGCCGCCGAGAAGGTCACTCCCGAGAAGGTGAACTTCATGCTCAAGCACGCCCGAGGACTGCTCTGCGCACCCATCACCATCTCACGCTGCCGAGAGCTCGACCTCCAACCGCAGGTGACCGACAACACGTCGCTCCTGGGCACACCCTTCACCGTCACCATCGACAAGTTGGAAGGTTGTGGCACCGGTGTCAGCGCACACGACAGAGCCGCCACCATACGAGCACTCGCCGACCCCGCCTCCACACCCGCCACGTTCGGGCGCCCCGGGCACATCAACCCGCTCTATGCCCAAGACCACGGCGTACTCAGGAGAAGCGGTCACACCGAGGCCACCATCGACCTCTGCCGCCTCGCAGGCCTCTACCCCGCCGGCGCGCTGATGGAAATCATGAACGACGACGGCACCATGGCCCGCATGCCCGAACTCCAAGCGATGGCCCGCGAGCACGGCCTGAAAATCATCACCATCAAGGACATGATCGCCTACCGGCTGCAACGCGACTCCCTCATCGAGGTAGGAAACGAGGTGGACATGCCCACCTTATATGGACACTTCCAACTCATCCCATTCCGTCAGAAGAGCAACGGGTTGGAGCATTTCGCACTCATCAAAGGTACATGGGGCGACGACGAACCCGTCATGGTGCGCGTACACTCCTCATGCGCCACAGGCGACATCCTCGGTTCCATGCGCTGCGACTGCGGCGAGCAACTGCACAAGGCACTGGAAATGATAGAGAAAGAAGGAAAAGGCATCCTCGTATACATGCAGCAGGAAGGGCGCGGCATCGGACTGATGAACAAAATCGCGGCCTACAAACTGCAAGAGGAAGGCTACGACACCGTGGATGCCAACACACACCTGGGTTTCAAACCCGACGAGCGCGACTACGGCTGCGGCGCACAGATGCTCCGCCACCTAGGCGTACACAAGATGCGGCTGCTCACCAACAACCCCGTCAAACGCGTGGGACTGGAGGCCTACGGCCTGGAAATCGTAGAGAACATCCCCATTGAGACCACCCCCAACCCCTACAACATCGGATATCTCAAAACCAAGAAGGAGCGCATGGGACATGACTTGCACCTTTGAAGATTGAAGATTGAAAAATGTAGGGGAAAGACGAAATAAAGTGGCATTTTGTCCGTTCAAATCAAAAAAAGCGTTATCTTTGCACATCAAACCATAAAAGACATGGCACAATTATCCAAAAGGCTCACACGACTGGCACCATCCGCCACACTTGTGATGTCTCAGAAGAGCAGCGAGATGAAAGCCCAAGGCATCGATGTCATCAACCTCAGCGTGGGCGAACCTGATTTCAACACCCCCGACGGCATCAAAGAGAGCGCAAAGCAGGCCATCGACGACAACTGGTCGAAATACTCCCCCGTCCCCGGATACCCGGGACTACGCAAGGCCATTGCCGCCAAGCTGAAGAGCGAAAACCATCTCGACTACTCCATCAGCGAAATCCTCGTTTCCAACGGCGCCAAGCAGTCGGTGTGCAACACCGTTCTCGCACTCATCGACGATGGCGACGAAGCCATCATACCGGCACCCTACTGGGTAAGTTACCCACAGATGGTGAAACTTGCAGGAGGCGATCCCGTCATCGTTCCCACCGGCTTTGCACAAAACTTCAAGATGACCGCCGCACAACTGGAGGCCGCCATCACTCCCAAGACAAAACTCCTCATCCTATGCTCACCCAGCAACCCCACCGGCAGCGTCTATTCCAAGGAGGAGTTGCGAGAACTCGCCAATGTCGTCTTGGCACACGACGACCTCTTCGTCATCGCCGACGAAATCTACGAGCACATCAACTACACCGGAAAGCATGAGAGCATCGCACAGTTCGAGGGCATGAAGGAGCGCACCATCATCATCAACGGCGTATCCAAGGCTTACGCCATGACAGGATGGCGCATCGGCTACATGGCAGGTCCGGAATGGATTGTCAAGGGATGCAACAAACTACAAGGGCAGTACACCAGCGGGGCCTGCTCCGTAAGCCAGAAGGCAGCAGAGGCCGCATACACACAATCACAGGAATGCGTGGAAGCAATGAGACAAGCCTTCCAAAGAAGGAGAGATCTCATCGTCGAACTCGCCAAGGACATCCCCGGACTTGAGGTGAACACCCCCGAGGGCGCCTTCTACCTCTTCCCCAAATGCAGCAGTTTCTACGGCAAGAGCCACAACGGGAAAACCATCTCCAACTCCACCGACCTCGCACTCTACCTCCTCGAAGAGGCCCACGTTGCCACCGTCGGAGGCGATGCGTTCGGCGACCCGGACTGCTTCCGCATGAGCTACGCCACCAGCGATGAGAACATCCGCGAGGCGCTCAGGCGAATACGGGAAGCACTGCTCAAACTGGAATAATCCAGGATAGCCAAGAAATTCAGGAAGTCTAGAAAGATAAGGAATCGTGGTAAATCCAGGAAGACTATCTCTCCTACCGACCCTATGAAAAAAAATATTGTTAAAATTCTCTAATTGCCGTGAAACTTACGGCTAATTTATTATCTTTGCCATGTTATTCGCCATGCTATTGCCATGTGTGAGCGAAACGACATGCTTTAGACAATCAAATAATGATGTTTACAACTTAATTTATTAATAACTTAAATCACAAACTAAAAAAAATTATGGCAAATTCAACTAAAGCAGCAGCCCCCAAAAAGAAATCAGAGGGCTTCACAGGAGTAAGAGGTGCATTCTGGATCATCTTGATTTGCGCCATCATCGCTTTCACCTTGTTCTTCACCTGGTTCGGCAGCCCTATACACTTTACTGACGAAACCAAGGAAACCCCGACCGACGTATGGGGAACCATCTTCAAGGGTGGCATCATCGTGCCTGTCATCCACTCCCTCCTGCTCACCGTGATTGCTTTGTCCATCGAGCGTTGGCTCGCTCTGAAGACCGCTTTTGGCAAGGGAGCCCTTCCAAAATTCGTATCCAACATCAAGGCCGCCCTCAACGCAGGCAACTTTGCTGAGGCACAGAATTTGTGCGACCGTCAGAGAGGTTCCGTCGCCAACGTGGTGAACGCTTCCCTCAACGCTTACAGGGAAATGGAAGGCACCGTAGGCATCAAGAAGGCTCAGAAAGTGGCCAAGATCCAGCAAGCACACGAGGAAGCCTCGCAGCTTGAAATGCCAACCCTGACCATGAACCTTCCCATCCTCGCCACCTTGGTCACCCTCGGTACTCTGACCGGACTTCTCGGAACTGTGGTCGGTATGATCAAGTCCTTCTCCGCACTTTCCGCTGGTGGTGGTGCCGACTCTGCAAAACTTTCCGCTGGTATTTCTGAGGCTCTGATCAACACCGCCTTCGGTATCGCTACTTCATGGTTCGCCGTGGTCTCCTACAACTACTTCACCAACAAGGTGGACAAATTGACTTTCGCACTCGACGAGGTTGGTTATTCAATTGCTCAGACCTACGAAGCAAACCACACGGAAGAAGCTTAATTTTTGCTAACCCTCTAAACAATTATCGCTATGGGTAAAGTAAAAGTTAAGAAAAGTGATGTCTGGATTGACATGACACCGATGTCGGACGTCATGACCCTCCTGCTGACCTTCTTCATGCTGACATCAACGTTCGTCAAGAACGAGCCAGTGAAGGTCAACGTTCCAGGGTCGGTCTCCGAAATCAAGGTGCCTGAAAATGGAGTCCTGACCATCCTTATCAACCCGGAGAAGGATGCCGCCGGCAATCCTACGGGAGAGGGGCAGGTCTTCATGAGCATCGACAACACAGAAAACCTGGGCACGACATTCCAGACGATGATGCCTGATGCCAGTGCACTCGAATTGGACGTGTTCACGCGTGAGAGCACCTTTGGAATCCCTCTCGATGAGTTGAAAAACTACTTGAATATGACCACCGACCAGCGCCAGAAGATACTCCCCACCAAGGGAATACCTCTCGACAGCATCGATGGTGGCATGAGCGAGTTCCAGCAATGGGTGGATGCGGCACGTAACGCCAACGACAAGATCAAGATTGCGTTGAAGTCGGATGCCCAAACCCCCTACAAGACCGTCAAAAAGGTGATGAGTGAATTGCAGGACATGGACGAGAGCCACTACTACATGATCACCAACCTTAAATTAGAGGAGGACGAATGATATGGCAAAGAAAAAAGAAAGCAAACAGAAAAAGATCAACGTACGCGTGGACTTCACGCCTATGGTTGACATGCTTATGCTTCTCATCACGTTCTTCATGCTTTGTACCTCACTGAGCAAACCTCAAACCATGGAGCTCACCATGCCTTCAAATGACGAGAACCAGAATGAGGAGAACCAGAATGAGTCAAAGGCTTCACAGACCGTTACCCTTTATGTGGCCGCCAACGACAAAATCTATTATGGCGAAGGCATCCCCGAGTATAACAACCCCGACTGGGTGAAGGAAACCACATGGGGCAACAAGGGTGTCCGTGACGTGCTCCGCGAGCATGCCATCGAAGACGGTACGAAGCCTGTGAAGCGCATCGAACTCGCAGCCAAGGAACTGAAGCAAGACAAGCTGCAGAACCCCCAGAACTATCCCGACGACAGCATCTACTACAAGAAATTGGCAGACATCAAGTCTGGCGAGTTGAAGGACGGTAAAATCCCGACCCTCACCATAGTCATCAAGCCCACAGATAACGCTTCCTACAAGAACGTTGTGGACGCCTTGGACGAGATGCAGATTCTAAGTATTGGAACATACGTCATCGACAAAATCACACCCGATGATGAGAAACTTCTCAAACTGAAAGGTGTGGAACTGTAAAATGACCTAAAACAAGAAAAACCATGGCAAAAATTGATCTATACGATCCCAAATGGGTCGACTTGGTGTTCCAAAACAAGAATAAGGAATACGGAGCATACCAGTTGCGTAAAGGCACTGGCAAGCGAAACGTCACTGCGCTTGTAGCACTCATCGTTGCAGCACTCATCATCGGTGGATACCTGGTCTGGAAGATAGAAGCAGACAAGCGTGCCGCCGAGCGCCAAGCTTACATGGAGCAATTGGAGCTTTCCAAACTTCAAGAGCAAGCCAAAAAGGAGCGCAAAGAGGAGCAGAAGATAGAGAAGCCCAAAGTAGAGCAGCCTAAGAAGGAAATCCCACAAGTACGTGAGACTCAGAAGTTCACCGCCCCTGTCATCAAGAAGGATGAATTGGTGAAGGAAGAGAATCAGCTGAAAGCACAGGACAAACTCGACGAGAACGTCGCAGTGGGTGTGAAGGACGAAGAAGGTGTGAAAGACCGTAACATCGAGGCCGCCCGCACCGACGTCGTACAAGCTGTGCAAGAAGCTCCGAAGCCCGAACCAGTGGTAGAGGTGAAGAAAGAAGTCGAGAACAAGATTTTCGACGTTGTGGAGCAACCACCATCGTTCCCCGGTGGCAATGTCATTGCTTGGTTGAGCCAAAACATCCACTACCCCCCCGTGGCTGAGGAGAACAACATCCAGGGCCGTGTCGTGGTGTCCTTCGTGGTGGAACCCGACGGCTCCATCAGCAACGTTGCAGTGGTTAAGGGTGTTGACCCGTCGCTCGACAAGGAGGCAGCCCGCGTGGTGAAAGCCATGCCCAAATGGAATCCAGGCAAGCAGAACGGACAGG
>JAFWSS010000269.1 GCA_017524385.1 Prevotella sp. | reverse complement strand
GAGTTCAAGCAAGCTTGACTCTGCTCTCGCTGCTCCAAATTAGCTTCGCTGATTTTTGTCGCGACTCGGCAGAGTTCAAGCAAGCTTGACTCTGCTCTCGCTGCTCCAAATTAGCTTCGCTGATTTTTGTCGCGACTCGGCGAGTTCAAGCAAGCTTGACTCTGCTCTCGCTGCTCCAAATTAGCTTCGCTGATTTTTGTCGCGACTCGGCAGAGTTCAAGCAAGCTTGACTCTGCTCTCGCTGCTCCAAAAATTCAATTTTCAACATCCGTTTCCTTTTCCTCTATCGGTTCGATATGTATGCCGACGTGGGTGGACTGGCCATATTTCTCCTTTAATTTGTTCTCAATATTCGTGGCATGGAGATGTGCCAAAGTCACACTCAGGTCACCAGGGACGCGAATGTGCATCTCTATGGCAATATTCCTGCCAATCCGGCGTGTCATCAAATGGTGGACGTCGGTTACATTTTCTTCCATAGAAGCCATCTTTATGATTTCGTCTTCCAAATCATCTGGGAGACTCTCCTCAAGAAGTTCGCCAATCGCCGTTTTGACGAGGAAATAAGCTACGCGTAAGATGAAGAAACTAACAATCATGGCAGTGATGGGGTCCAACACCCGCCATTTCTCACCCAAAAGGATGGCACCTCCAATACCGATGGTGGTACCTAGAGAGGATAGGGCATCTGAACGGTGATGCCAAGCGTTGGCAGCAAGGGCGGGGGAATGGGTCTCCCGTGAAGTGCGGATGGTGAAACGATAGCACCATTCTTTAAGAACCATGCTGACAATAGCCGCAACAAGTGCGATGTACCCGGGACGTTCTAGCACTTCGCCCTGAAAAGCATTCAAAGACATCTTGGCTCCGTTGTAGCAAATCATCAATCCTATGAAAAACAGAGCAAGACCTATCAGTACAGTGCAGAGTGTCTCAAACTTGCCATGACCGTAATCGTGATTTTTGTCTTTCGGACGTAGCCCCATTTTCACGAATATCAGTACGATGATGTCCGTCAACAAATCCGACACGGAATGCACAGCGTCTGCCAGCATAGCGGCAGATGAGCCCAAGATGCCGGCGGCGAATTTCAGCATTATCAAAAGGAGGTTTACAAGAGTCCCCCTCAATGTCACTTTCACTATCTTGTGTTCTGCTTCTTTTTCATCCATGGCAGACGACTTGGGGGTTCCTTCTCTCTTATTCATGCCAGATGACATATGTTCTGCCTCTTTCTCGTTTATGGCAGATGACTTGCTTTCTGTTTCTTTCTCGTTCATGACAGATGATTTGCATTCGATGCAAATTTACAACCTTATTTCCTATTTTGCAAAAAAAAAGAGACAAACTACTTGCATTTTCATCAAAAGTGTTGTTTTTTGCTTCAATGATGGATAATACTCCATACGAATAAGGTTTCAGATTTGTGTTATATTGTTGTCCATTCTTTGTGGAGAACTTTTCATAGGAGAAAGGGAAAGCAAGCATTGGTCACCCCAATTCTCTAATTTGTTATGCTTTCATATTGAGCATAACATTCAGAGCAGGGTGTCATTGTTGAACCATTATCCTCTGTTAAAGGTTAGATCTTGTGGCTGGAACAGGAGTGAATCATATTGAATAATTCGTGATAAGAATTGGTGCCCCAAGGACATCCTAATTAAAAAGAAATGCGAAAAACTTGAAATTTCAAACAAAAAATTTGGATATCCAAGAAATTATCACTAATTTTGCAGCCGTTTTAGCTGGTTCCGTAGCTCAGCTGGATAGAGCAACTGCCTTCTAAGCAGTAGGTCTTGGGTTCGAGCCCCAACGGAATCACTAAACAAAAAGCGTTGTGAATCAAACAGTTATGCTGATTGTTCGCAACGCTTTTCTTTGGCTTTTATGGTTTTTAAATCTTAAGAACTAATTGATTAAAGACTAATGTTTTTATAACTAAAGTCTGATTCCACCATCCCATTACCATTTCATCAACGTACGCAGGAAAGTGGTTAGTTCCTCGGCCATCAATGCATGGCGCTTCATGGAAGGATGCCCAACGGCACCCATGCCTAACGAACCATCGTCGGGGGTGAAGTCCATGCGATAAACCTCGTTGTCTCCACGGCTAGCCGCATCAAGGATGGCGGCCTCCTGTGCCTCCTGAATGTCGGTCAGACGCTTTGAGGCCGGGATGGCTCCGATGATATATACAATCTTGGCATGGGGGTAGCAGTCGCGCAGGGTGAGCGTGAATGACTTGAACGCTTCTTCGAGCTTAACCTTGTCGTATTTCCCCAAAGACGTGTCGTTGCAACCAAGGTTGACACACACCACGTCGGGCTGGAAAAGCGAGAAGTCCCACAACTCTCCTTTGGTTGCATAAAAAGTATGGGGAAAGATGTTGGGCATGATTGCGTCGGGAATTTTCCCGCCGTAGTTGCGGTAAAGGCCAATGCCGCTACGTGCGCACACCTGACACTGTGCGTTGAGGGCTCGGGCAGTGCGCGCGGCATAGGTTTCATAAAAGTTTTGCTGGCTGAAAAGGAAGCGCTTGTCTTTAGCGCTGCCCTCTATGCCGTAACCACAAGTGATGGAATTGCCGATGAACTCTATCTTCCGTTCTGGCAATGACGGGCATTTTCCCAGGGTGCATCCATCATCGAGATGGAGGCCGAGGAAGGTGGGTTTCTTGTAAAGCCCCTCGATGAGATAGGTGATGGTGAGGCGATGCTGTCCGTTCTCCATACCTTCCGCCAGCGTCGTGAGGGTTTGGCCTTTGCCCACCAGCACCTTGCGGGGGGCGAGGTCGTCTATCTCCACCATGAAATAGCCACAGTCGGCATTGGTTTCCATGGAAGCTGATGTGCCGTTGAACACAGCGTGTATCTGGACGCCAGGATAGGTCCATACGGCAGAGCCAGGTTTTGTGTTCCAACTGATGCGCCCCACATAGGCAAATCCTGGGTCTGTGGCGGGGATGAAGGTAGATGCATTGAGTGCAAGGCTCCCCAACGCCAGCACCAATGTGAATATCGCTTTTCTCATTTATGTCAGAATTGTGCGTAGATGAAAGGTTGTATGTCGCTAAGGCGGAAATTGATCACCAGCTGCAACACGATGAAAAGGAGAATGACCTTGAGGGTGACAGGCGAGTCGATGAACCACTGTTTCAAACGCTCCGTATGGCGTTCACGAATGGCATGCAAAGCCATGCCAAGCACCAAGAACACTGTCCACGCCGTCCGCGTCTGTACAAAAGGTACAAGATAGTCCCAACTGAAGTCGGTGAACACTTTCTTGATGATAATGCCAGCCGTTTGCAGACTTTTGGAATGGAAAAACACCCATGCGAACATCACGTAACTATAGGTGACACACCATGCCAAAACCCTCACATACCACGTGTTGTCTATCTTGTCGAGCCATTGACGGCAGAATTTATGAACCACCAACCCCACGCCGTGGAGGGCGCCCCAAATCAAGAACATCCAAGTAGTACCATGCCACAAGCCGGCAACAACCATCGTGACGAAGTTGTTGAAATAAGTGCGCACCTTGCCTTTGCGATTACCCCCAAGAGGGATGTAGAGGTAATCGCGAAACCAAGTGGAAAGGGAGATGTGCCATCGACGCCAAAACTCCTGAAGATTGAGTGACTGGTAGGGATAGCGGAAATTTTCTTTCAGTTCGTAACCCATCAGCATCGCAATGCCGATGCTCATGTCGCTGTAGCCGGAGAAGTCGCAGTAAATCTGCAAGGAGAATCCCATCACACCCATCAGGTTCTCAAAACCGGAGTACGCGGTAGGGTCGTCGAATATCCAGTTGTTGTATTGGGCGATGTAATCGGCTATGAGGGCTTTTTTCAACAATCCCACCATGATGAGCCAAAGTCCGGTATATACTTGCCTGTCAGTGATGTGGTAACGATGCTTCAACTGTGGAATAAGGGTCTCGGCACGGGTTATGGGGCCTGCCATCAACAAAGGGAAGAACGTCAGGTAGAAGGCGTATTCCAACAGGCTGGTTTCCATGGTGAAACGTTTTTTGTAAACATCCACCGTGTAACTGATGGCTTGGAAGGTATAGAAAGAGATGCCGATAGGAAGGGCTATCGACAAGGTAGAGAAGTTGCTCGAAATGATATCGTGGAGGATATCGATGAAAAAGTTCGTGTACTTAAAATAAAGAAGGGGAAGCAATTCGAGTATCACGATGGCCCACATCCATTTCAGGCGAGTCTTCCCCTCTTTCTCGTTCATACGCCGTGTCAGATAGTAAGTCGCCAAAACGGTGGCGGGCAGCAGCAGCATCAGAATGCCATTGGCCTTGTAGGCGAAAAACAAGCTGAAGGCCAGTACATAACACATCATCGTCACCTTGGAAGAGTGGCGGATGAGGATATAGATGCCGAAAAAAATGATGAAGGAAACAGCAAATGGTATCGAAACAAGAGACCACGTGCTGTCAGGGGCGGAGAGGAAATGGTGAAGTAAATCGCTAAACGGCATGGCGAATGAGAACAAGGAAAGTGTCGACAACCGTTACGACTTTGCGGAAGCTGGGCTGAGTGTTGGAGCCTTGTCTTTCACTTTCAGCACCTTGATGTGCTCTACGGGCCATGACTGTTGGCCTTCAGGTTTGTTGAACACCACCGGGTGGATGCAGGCATCGCTAGACATCCATTCAGCCACCTCGTCCATCCATATGCGGGCACCGCTATTCGTGGGGTGAAGATGGTCCTGCCTGCGCTCCATCTCTATCGTTTGGGAGTTGAAATAGCGCTTCTTGCCGAAAACTTTCGCTATCTCGTTGTTCAAGCCATTGTCGGGTTTGGTATTGGGAGGACCGATGAAAATGCAAGGCAGGTCGCCTACTTTTGTCAACATACGGTTCAGGTTTTCATTCAAAACCTTCATATCCTTGGTTTGCAACTCGTTGCTGCCCATGCAAAAAATCAAGAAGGTTGGACGTACCTCGTTGATATAATAGTCCAAGGTGCTGCTGCTCCACGCCATCGTCGTGCTGCCATACCAGGTCACGGCATACATGGTGTCGCCACTCTGTTTGCAATAGTCATAAAAACGATAGGCAAGAGGTTCGACCATGGAATCGCCGATGAAAAGGAACCGCTGAGCCGTCGAGTCAGGCTGCATGGTTTCCTCTTCTTCCACCATGGCGAGGGCGGTGGAGTCTGCGGATTCGGGAACGAAAGAGTTGATGTCGATTTTCTTCAGCATCTGTTTAGCAAAGGTAACACCATACGGCGAACTGGCGTATATGAACAGTGCGGAAAATGTCACAAATATGATGAGAAATACCTTGAATTGAGAATTCATGTCGTTGAATGATGAATGTGAACTAGCGTCCTTTTTAATTCCGACTGCAAAATTACACTTTTCTTGTGGATTAGGCAAATATTCAACATCTTTTTCTGAAATGAAAATAAATTTTGGATTTTATTTTGTTTTAACGCTGCTTTGGAGTATCTTTGTATGCATTTTTGTGACACCTATTATTATATATCATTACATGGACAACCTACACAATGCTTACTGCCCTCCGGTGGAGTGCGTGATGAATATTTTCAAGCAACTCAATGACATTCCACGCCCGTCTCATCATGAAGAGAAGGTGGCCGACTTCTTGTGCAAGTATGCTCAAGAACTGGGGCTTGAATACAAACGAGACAAGCAAAACTGTGTCGTCATCAGAAAAGCCGCAACATATGGCCATGAGGAAGCCGAACCGGTGGTGGTGCTCAATCACATGGACATGGTGTGCGTTGGTATGAACGACCCGCTCCACGACACAATAAGACCAAAGGTGGAAGGCGACTGGATGACAGCAGACGGCACGTCGCTGGGAGCCGACAATGGCATAGGGCTGTCCATGGCGTTGGCCATGCTTGCCGACGACAACATTGTGCATGGGCCAATAGAGGTGATGACCACCACAAACGAGGAAGATGGCATGACAGGGGCCGAGGCTCTTGCGCCCGACTTCATCAAAGGTAGAAAGGTGGTGAACCTGGACTCTGAGGACTATGACACCATCACCACAGGGGCTGCGGGTGCGTTGCTTCAGCAGCACTCTCTTCCAGCACCTCTCGTCGAAGCACCACAAGGCAAGAGACGCTGGTATAAAATCACCATCACTGGCGGGAAGGGTGGACATTCCGGCGTCGACATTGCAAAAGGTAGGTCAAGCGCAGTCACCATGGCATGGGCCATGCTGGCTGCCATATACAACGAGTACGACATAGAGTTGGCGTACATCGACATAGGGGAGGCCAACGCGTCCATCGCATCCAAAGCTGTGGTGGTCATCACAGTCGCCTCTGGCGAGCCAGCCGAATTTGTCAAGGCCCAGGAAGAAAGTTTCAACCAATGGGTGGCGGAAGAATATGGCGAAACCGACCCTGATGTGAGATGCAGCATTGAAAAGGTGAAACCAATGCAAAAAGTCATCGAGCATGACGCTTTCCACCAATTGATGGTGTGTTTGGAGAAACTGCCACAGGGTGTGGTGAAGATGAGTGAAGTCATCGAAAATACGCCCGAGACATCAAACAATGTCGGGCGAGTCTATCACGACGGTGCAGCCTTTATCGTCACCACACACACCAGGAGTTTCATTAACGACACCATGGAATCAGTGGCTGGCGATATCGCAAATGTGATGGCAGAGAGCGGCGCTGTGTCGAAAATAATGATGAAGGCTCCGGCATGGCAGGAGGATGCAATGTCTCCATTCATCAAACTCACCTCCGACGTCTTCAATGATGTGCTGGGATGGCGACCAAGGATGGTCGCCATGCACTTCGTCCTTGAAGCAGGATACCTCGTGCAGAAATTCCCAGGCTTGCAAATTGCCAGCATCGGCCCCCGCATCGTAGAACCACACTCCACATCGGAAAGGGTGCAAGTAAGCACCATCGAAGACATCTGGAAGGTTTTCGTCAACCTCCTCGCCAGAATGGCTTGATAACGACATTCCCATATTTTCATTTTTTCCAATATGAGCAAAGACATCAAGAAAATCGTCCTCACAGGAGGACCATGCGCCGGAAAGACCACGGCACTCGTCAAAGTAATAGAGCATTTCTCCAGCCTCGGATACAAGGTGTTCACAATCCCCGAGGTGCCCACACTCTTCAGTCAGGCTGGTATGAACTATCTCACCGACAACAAGGATCTGTTCTACCAAGGGGAAAAAGCCACTCTTGAGGTGCAAATCGCCTTGGAAGACAAGTTCATGAGAATGGCACAGGAATGCACACAACCCACTATTGTCGTCTGCGACAGGGGAGCCATGGACATTTCGGCATACATGACACCGGAATTGTGGGAGAAAATGACAGCCGAAATCGGCACTTCAACCGTCGAGTTGCGTGACAAGCGATATGATGCCGTGCTTCACCTCGTCTCGGCTGCTGATGGCGCTGAAGAATTCTATACTACTGCCACCAATGCCCAAAGATATGAGAAGAGTGACGAGGAAGGGCTGCGCCAAGCTAGGTTGCTCGACAAGAAGGTCATCAGCGCTTGGACGGGACACTCACACCTCAGGGTCATCAACAACCATGAGGACTTTGAGAAAAAACTCAATCGCGTGCTCAAGGAAATCTCCTTTGTACTTGGCTTGCCTCAACCCATCGAGGAGGAACGCAAATACATCGTCGAACTGACCGGAGAACTGCCCGAATGCATTGTGAGCGAAATCACCCAAACCTATCTGGTGGCCGAGCCTGGATGTGAGGTGAGACTGAGAAGGAGGGGATGGGAAGGCAAGTTCGTCAACGTACATACCACAAAGACACCGTTGTCTGACACAGAATATGTGCAGACGGAAAGGCAAATCAGTAACAATCTTTACACTTCACTCTTGCAGCAGGCAGACCCTTACCGACATACCATTGAGAAAACAAGGAAAAGTTTCATCTGGAAAGGTCAATATTTTGAACTAGACCTCTTCTCAAAACCAATAGAGGGGCTGATGATACTCGAGACAAAGGGAGTCGCTTCCGACGAGTCGGTGAAATTCCCGCCCTTCATCAGGGTCATCGAAGACATCACAGGCAACAAGAAATATTACAACTACAACATCGCCTTGAGAAAATAACGCATCGTGGGAAGGTTCTTCATCACATTCTCTTACGACGGGACACGATACCACGGATGGCAAATCCAACCCAACGGAAATTCCGTGCAGGCGGAGATGCAAAATGCCTTGGCGCTTCTGCTGAGGCAATCGGTAGAGTTGGTGGCGGCAGGACGCACAGACGCCGGAGTGCATGCCGCCATGATGGTGGCACATTTCGACACTGATGCCTCTTTCCAAACCACACAACTTGCTTACCAACTCAACCGACTCTTGCCTCGAGACATCGCCGTAGAGCATATCAAGGCGGTGCCCGATGAAATGCATGCCAGATTCAGTGCCTGCTCCAGGACCTACCATTATTTCATACATACCCGGAAAGACCCTTTCGTGGAACAATATTCATGCATGCTGGGATACAAGCTCGATTTCCAACTGATGAACGATGCCGGGATGATACTCACCTCTTACAACGACTTCGGGGCATTTTGCAAGACACACACCGACGTGAAAACCACCATTTGCCAAGTGACCGAGGCACGATGGGAGCAATTGGATTCGCACCGTTACATGTTCACCATATCCGCCAACCGATTCCTGAGAAACATGGTGAGAGCAGTTGTTGGAACAATGGTCGATGTGGGCAGGGGAAGAATCTCATTGGATGAGTTCAGAGGAATCATTGAAAGCAAAAACCGTTCCAGGGCAGGGGAGAGCATGCCGGCCAAGGCTCTCTTCCTTGCCAATGTGACATATCCTGATGATGTGTGAGCGACCAGAAAGTTGCAAAACAAAGGAAAACACCACCATTTTACATAAAATATAAATAAAGATTAAACTTTTCCACCTTGCCATCGTCAAAAGAAAAAACGAAGCAATGATCAACGAAACTGAAAACAAACCGATTGAGCGGAAAAATCCTTTTACAGTGCCCGATGGCTATTTCGACACACTCACTGAAAGGGTGATGGCGAATATTCCTGAAAACGAGGTCAGGATGATGCCTGCTCAAAACGACAAGCATGTCTCGAGAAAATGGTGGAAAGCAGTTGCTGCTGCCGCCGCAGTCGTCGTAGCCGTGTTTGGAATGGGACTCTATATGCAGCAGGGTGGCAACGAAGCCAAAATGGAGACTGTCGCCGTGCAGCAGACTTCGGATGGCTCAGCAGAAACAAACATCGACGCCATGGCTGATTACATCATGTGTGACGATTACGAACTTTATGCATATCTTGTAGATGAGTAAGTTCTTGAAAATATCACTTTTGACCATGCTCCTTTCAATGGCTGCATTGCACGTCGACGCACAGGGGCACAACAGGTTCAACCCGGCCAAGTTCAAAGCCGACCTGGAGAAATTCATTACTGTCGAGGCTTGTCTCACACCTCGGGAGGCTGCAGCCTTTTTCCCCCTCTACGATGAGATGAATAGCAAGCAGAGGGTGCTTTATGACAAGATGCGCGAACTCAGGCGAATGAAACCGACTGATGAGGAAAAATGCAAGAAAGTCATCGCAGAAATCGACCAATTGGAAATAGAAATCAAGCAACTGCAGGCCAATTACCACACACGATTCCTGTCGATCATTTCGGCTTCAAAACTCTTTGACGTCATCAAGGCGGAAAACAAGTTCCACAGACAAGCTATGCGAAACGCTGCCAACCCTTGGCAAAGATGAAAATGTTATGGGGCGGCTAAACGTTCGTACGTATAAAAAATGAGGTGCGAATAGGTTTTTGTCCCTTCAACTCCTCTTCACTCCCCCTTCAACACCCTTTCAACCATCATACACGGGCAAGAACACCCCCGGGATGAAATTTGATTACATATTGTTTTCAGGCACTAATTCTAATAATTATTAATTTTCGAAAGTTTTTCTCTCTTTTGTTTTCACATCTCACAAATAAGTAGTAATTTTACACCTTGAAAAGGGGCAAAATCGCTTAGAACGCGATTAAATGCCTTTTTAGGCGATTTTTAGCCAAAACGTTACTCTTAATTTGACAGCAAATAATGGACGAAAATCAAACTTTTGACCAAGACAAGATTATCAAGATCAACATTGAGGAAGAGATGAAAAAATCTTACATCGACTACTCAATGTCGGTCATTGTCGCACGTGCACTTCCAGATGTAAGAGATGGATTCAAACCCGTTCACAGAAGAATTCTCTTTGGAATGATGGGAATAGGAAACACCAGCGACAAACCTTACAAGAAATGTGCACGCGTCGTGGGAGAGGTGTTGGGAAAATACCATCCTCACGGTGATAGTTCTGTGTATGGAGCACTCGTCAGAATGGCACAAGAATGGAACATGAGATACACGCTCGTCGATGGACAAGGCAACTTTGGCAGTGTCGACGGCGACTCGCCAGCAGCCATGCGTTACACCGAGTGCAGGCTTTCCAAAATGGGAGAGCACATCATGGACGACCTCGACAAGGATACCGTCGACATGGTCAACAATTTCGACGACTCGCTCACCGAGCCATCCATCATGCCTACCAAAATCCCCAACCTCCTCGTCAACGGAGGCAACGGTATCGCCGTAGGCATGGCAACCAACATTCCCACCCACAACCTCGGAGAAGTCATCGATGGATGTTGCGCCTATATCGACAACCCTGATATCGACACCGAAGGACTCATGCAATACATCAAGGCGCCCGACTTCCCCACCGGAGCATTCATCTATGGCATCCAAGGTGTGAAAGACGCCTATGAGACAGGACGTGGAAGAATTGTCTTGAGGGCGAAAGCCGAAATCGAAAGCAGCGAGGCACACGACAAAATCGTCGTAACCGAGATACCCTATGGCGTCAACAAAGCCCAACTCATAGAAAATATCGCCGACCTTGTCAAGGAAGGAAAAATCGAAGGCATATCAAATGTCAACGACGAAACCGGCAGACAGGGCATGCGTATTGTTGTCGATGTGAAAAAAGACGCCAACGCCAACGTCATCCTCAACAAACTATTCAAGATGACGCAACTGCAAAGTTCATTCTCTGTCAATTGCATTGCATTGGTCAAGGGAAGGCCAAGGCTTCTCTCACTCAAGGAATGTGTGGGATATTTCGTCGAACACAGGCATGATGTAACCATCAGAAGAACCCAATTCGACCTCAACAAAGCCAAGGAAAGGGCACACATCCTGGAAGCACTCATCATCGCATGCGACAACATCGACGAGGTCGTACACATCATCAGGGCATCGAAAACACCATCCGACGCTCAGCGCAACCTTGAAAAGAGGTTTGACATCGACGAACTTCAGTCAAAGGCCATCGTCGATATGAGGCTCTCACAGCTCACCGGGCTGCGACTCGACCAACTACATAAGGAATATGAGGATATAGAAAAACTCATCGAATACCTCCAGTCCATTCTCGACGATCCCGAACTATGCAAGAAAGTCATGAAAGACGAGTTGTTGGAAGTAAAGGAGAAATATGGTGACGAGAGAAGGACTGTCATCAAATATTCCTCAGAGGAATTCAACCCGGAAGACTTCTATCCCAACGACCCGGTGGTCATCACCGTGAGCCATATGGGATATATCAAGAGGACTCCACTCAGCGAGTTCAGAGGACAAGCAAGGGGAGGAGTAGGCTCGAAAGGGGCTAGGACCAGGGAGCAAGACTTCACAGAGTTCATTTATCCCGCTACCATGCACAACACCATGCTCTTCTTCACAAAGAAAGGAAAATGCTATTGGCTCAAGTGCTATGAGATTCCAGAAGGCGGCAAGGACTCCAAGGGAAGGGCGATACAAAACATGCTCAACATCGACTCCGACGATTCTGTAAATGCCTTCCTCAGGCTAAGAGGTCTCAACGACGAGCAATTCCTCAACACTCATTTCGTGGTATTTGCCACCAAAAAGGGAATTGTAAAGAAAACTTGCCTCAAGGCATACAGCAGGCCAAGAGCCATGGGTGTCAACGCCATCAACATTCTCGAAGGTGACGAAGTGGTGGATGTAAGGCTCACCAACGGACGCAACGAACTTGTCCTCGCCAACAGAAACGGCCGGGCGGTAAGGTTCGACGAAAGTGCAGTGAGGAATATGGGACGTGTCGCCACTGGTGTAAGAGGCATGAGACTCGATGGCGGAGACGACGAGGTCATTGGAATGATCGTCATCAACAATGCCGAGAAAGAGAGCATCATGGTGGTCAGCGAGAATGGCTACGGCAAGCGCTCCCAAGTGGAAGACTACAGGAGGACATCCAGGGCTGCCAAAGGCGTGAAAACCATGCAAATCACCGAGAAGACAGGTCGTCTCGTCGCCATCAAGAACGTCTCTGATGAGCATGACCTCATGATTATCAACAAGAGCGGCATCACCATCCGACTCTCCGTGGCTGAGTGCAGGATCATGGGAAGGGCTACTCAAGGTGTGAAACTCATCAACCTCACCAAGAAAAACGATGTCATTGCCAGTGTGTGCAAGGTGATGGGAGCAGAATTGGAGGCCAATGTGGAGCAAATGAGCAGAACGGAATGGGCTCAGAAATCCGACAACATCAAGCGCGACATGGAATCAGATGATAATGGTAAAGATGATGAAATCCTCCAGGAGAACGATTTGTTTAACGAACCCGACATCTCCGAAGAAGAGTTGAATGAACCTGACGTTTTGGAAGAGACGGAAGAGTTGAATGAACCTGAGGTCTTGGAAGAGACGGAAGAGCAGCTTGAGGCTGAAGAACAGGATGAGGAGGAAGAAACACAGCAACAAGATGATGTGGAACAGCCGAAACAGAAACCTTCAACCAACCAGCAGATGCTCTTCTCTTTCGACGATGATGACAAGCAGGAGGATGAAAACAATAACGAATAACGATAAGGACAATCCATACTTGATTCATTTATTATACTAAACGTGTATTACACAAAACATTAGAAAGAAACATTTAAAAACAACCTTTTATTAATTATGATTATGAAAAAATTGATGATTGTTGCATTGATGGCAGTAGCTGCCTCAACTGCATTTGCAGGCGACTCGCCTGCTCTCAAGGCAATCCTGAAAGCCAAATCCTACGATGAGGCCCAGTCGCTCATTAACTCCACGTTGGGGCAGTTGGTTTCACCTGCAGAAAAAGCAAAGGCTTACAACAAACTCTACTCTTTGGCATACGCCATCGTAACAAAAGAGCAAGGAGTGATGAATGAGAACCAAGTCAACAAGCAGATGGGCAAGGCAGAGACAGCAAAAGTTGACTCCGTGGCTTTTTATACCGCTATTTACAACGCAATGGAAGCAGCTGTCGAATGTGACAAATATGACCAAATGCCAAATGAAAAGGGGAAGGTGGCACCAAAATTCCGTGATGCCATGGCCACAGCTCTTTACAACCATCGTGGAAACTTGTGGAATGGTGGCATCTATTACCTCAACCACGGTGATGACGCCAATGTCTACAAGTTCTTCGGAAAATGTGTTGACACCTATACAGAGCCTCTCTTTGCTGCAGAAGCAGCCAAGATGCCAGACCCCAACATCGGGCAGATGGCTTATTATGCAGCACTTTATGCAGCTCAGTTCAAAGATAAAGCCGGATGCATGAAGTATGCTGAAATCGCTTCCAAGGATGAGAAATTTGCAAAAGAAGCCAACAACCTCAAACTGGCTATGATCCAAGAAGGACTTAAGACAAGGCAAGACTCACTCGACTATGTCAAGGATCTTGAAGCACAGTTCAAGGCAGATCCCAGCAACGACGGTGTCTTTGGTTCACTGGTCAATATGTATAACGGACTGAAGATGGACGCTCAAATGAATGAAATCTTCGAGCAAAAACTGAAGATTGACCCCAACAACTTCGTTGTGTGGGCTGTAAGAGGACAAAACGCCATGATGGAGCAGAAACTGGACGACGCTGTTGAATATTTCAAGAAAGCATTGGCTGTTGATCCTGATAACGCTCAAATTCTCACCTATTATGGTGCTTGCCAACTTGACAGAGGAATGGAAAAAGAGAGCAAGGCCGCAAGCAAGACCGGAAGGGTGCCTCAAGAAGCCATGGAGCAAATCAAGCCTCTTTTCGAGGATGCACTCGTCAATCTTGAGAAAGCAAAGCAACTTGACCCCAACCGCGAAAGAGCCAACTGGGCATATCCTCTTTACAGGTGCTATTACACTCTGTATGGTG
Organism: Prevotella sp.; assembly: GCA_017524385.1. Classification (GTDB taxonomy): domain Bacteria; phylum Bacteroidota; class Bacteroidia; order Bacteroidales; family Bacteroidaceae; genus Prevotella. The sequence goes on along the minus strand of JAFWSS010000269.1, from coordinate 21,953 downwards.
ATGCCGACGCCAGGACAAAGGCTGCCGCAGCCGACGCAGGTGTCACCGATTAAATCATTATGACATTTTCTTCGAGGGTGTGTCAAAATTATTGGCACACCCTCTTTTAAGGTACTTCATCAAACGGCATCTTCAAGGACATCGTGTTGTCAAATTGCAAGTTACATCTTCCTTCACCGCACAATGAAAAAAATCTTTTTGACCATATGCCTGGCTTGCTTTGCAATGCTGGTTACGGCACAGAGGAAAACCATTGACCAGGCTCAGACATTCATCAAAAGCGGCAAAAACCTCGACAGGGCTGAGAAACTCATGACAGACCTGTTGAAAGACTCTGCATACAGACAAAACAAAAAGGTGTGGACCACACTCGTCGATGCAGTAAAAGTGCAATATGACCAAGGCAACCAGAAATTGTACCTTAAACAAAAATACGACACGGCAGCGTTGTTCAACAATGCCAACAAGCTGCTCGCCTTATGTCTTCAATTCGATTCCATTGAGACCATACCTGATAAAAAGGGAAAAGTAAATATCAAATATAGAGAAAAACATGCTGAAATGCTCAATGCCGTAAGGCCGAACATCTACAATGGTGCCTCCTTCTATCTGAGAAAACTTGATTTCAAAAACGCATGGATGTTTTATGACGCATATATTGAATGTGCCAACAAACCAATGTTCGCCAATTACAAATATATGGAGACCGACACCTTGATGGAAAAGGCGGCCTACAGGGCGCTCTATTGTGCATACAGGATGGGGACTCTCGAGAAAACCTTGAAATATCAAAACCTGGCAGAGAAAGACTCCACATACCTTGAAAATATCATACAATATGTGGCAGAAATGCAACTCCAAAGCAAAGACACCATTGCTTATGTCAATACTATGAAAAGGGGGTTTGGCATCGCACCCAAAAACACCTTCTTCTTCCCTAGGTTGGTGGACTACTATAATCTCAAAGAAGAAACCGACTCTGCTTGGGTCTTCATTGAGAATGCATTGGAAAGTGATAGCACTAACATGTTGGCGGTCTTTGCAAAAAGCTCTGCACTACTCAATGCCAAACGATATGATGAATGTATAGATATCACTAGCAAACTGATTGCTCTCAACGATTCCATGCCGGAGGCTTACTGCAACATGGGGCTGGCATACTACAACCAAGCGCTTATGCTGGAAGAGAAGCAGATGAAGGAGAAAAAAAGGACGAAAAAGCAGAAGGCTGCTGTCAACGCTCTCTTTGAGAAAAGCCTGCCATATATGGAAAAATTCAGACAAATGGCACCAGAACAGCAGGCAAAATGGCTGCCGGCACTTTATACCATCTATTTCAATCTCAATATGGGGAAGGAATTCGATGAAATCGAAAAACTCAGGAAATAAGGGAATGGCAAGAAATCTTGAATGCAAAACATCCGGGAACGGCAGTTTCGTCAAAGCTAATGCCACAAACTTCACTAACTTTGTTAATTTCATCAACATCGCTAACTTTACAAAGAATTGTGCTCTCCATTTCCACACAAAACAAAAAAATCATCTTGAATATTTGCTCCTTTCAATAAAATGACGTACCTTCGCGCACGATTTCTGATGTATTTGTACGTCAATAGGTATAATTTTAAAAATCATTCAGATGAAGAAGTACAATTTCAACGCAGGACCATCCATCCTCCCAAGAGAGGTTATAGAAAAAACGGCCCAGCAAATCCTGAATTTCAATGACAGCGGTCTTTCTCTCGCAGAGATCAGCCATAGAGCGAAAGACTTTCAACCAGTTGTGGATGAGGCAGTTGCACTCATCAAGGAAATACTGCAAGTGCCACAAGGCTATTCTGTCATTTTCCTCGGAGGAGGTGCATCGCTTGAGTTCTGCATGGTACCTTACAATTTCCTCATCAAAAAGGCTGCTTATCTCAACACCGGCACTTGGGCCAAAAAGGCCATGAAAGAAGCAAAACTTTTTGGAGAGGTCGTCGAGGTCGCTTCCTCGGCGGACGCCAACTACACTTTCATTCCTAAAGGATGGAGCTGCCCGGAGGATGTCGATTACCTTCACATCACAACCAACAACACCATCTACGGAACGGAAATCAGAAAAGACCTTGACCTCGGAGTAAGGCTCATCGCCGATATGTCGTCTGATGTCTTCAGCAGGCCGATCGATGTAGCAAAATACGACTGCATCTATGCCGGAGCACAGAAAAACCTTGCTATGGCGGGTGTCACGCTCGTCATCGTCAAGGAAGACGCTTTAGGAAAGGCTCCAAGGCAAATTCCTACCATGCTCGACTATCGCACGCATGTGGAAAAAGGCTCCATGTTCAACACACCTCCTGTTGTGCCCATCTATTGTGCACTTGAAACCCTGAGATGGATCAAGGCTAATGGTGGAGTGGAAGCCATGGACAAGCTTGCCAAGGAAAGAGCAAAAATCGTGTATGACGAAATCGACCGCAACAAACTCTTCAAGGGAACTGTAGTAGAAGAGGACCGCTCGCTTATGAACATCTGCTTTGTCATGAACGAAGAATATAAAGACCTTGAGAAACCATTCTTCGAGTTCGCTACAGCAAAAGGCATGGTGGGCATCAAAGGACACCGTTCCGTCGGTGGGTTCAGGGCTAGCTGCTACAACGCACAAACCATCGAGGGCGTTAATGCACTCGTTGACTGCATGAAAGAGTTTGAAGCCAAAAACTGATACGGCACAAATGATTCGAACCTTTCAACATTCAGAAACATTCACTTTTGACACTCAGAAAGCTGTATTAAAATGAAAATATTGGTAGCAACAGAAAAACCTTTCGCTCCGGTTGCCATCGAAGGCATAAAAAAGGAAGTGGAGGGTGCGGGACACCAACTGGTCCTACTCGAGAAATATACCGAAAAGGAGCAATTGCTCGAAGCCGTGAAGGATGCCGACGCTTTGATCGTGAGGTCTGACAAAGTCACTCCAGAAGTGCTCGACGCTGCAGAAAAGCTCAAAATCGTGGTCAGGGCAGGAGCAGGATACGACTCCATCGACACCGAATATGCCAAGCAAAAGGGTGTCGTGGTGGAAAACACACCTGGGCAGAACGCCAACGCTGTGGCAGAACTCGTTTTCGGACTTCTCGTCTATGCCGTAAGAAGCTTCTACAATGGCAAGGCTGGTTCGGAGCTTATGGGGAAAAAACTGGGCCTCCTCGCATTCGGAAACGTGGGACGCAACGTGGCTCGCATCGCAAAGGGATTCGGAATGGACATCTACGCTTACGACGCATACTGCCCGGCTCAAGTCATAGAGCAAGCCGGGGTGCACGCCGTGGCCAACCAGGATGAACTCTTCAAGACATGCGACGTGGTGAGTTTGCACATACCAGCAACACCCGAAACAAAACAGAGCATCAACGCTGCTGTCGTCGGACAGATGAAAAAAGGTGGAATCCTTGTCAACACCGCAAGAAAGGAAGTCATCAACGAACCTGAACTCATCCAATTGATGAATGAACGCACCGACCTGAAATTCGTCACCGACATCAAGCCGGATGCCGACGAGGAGTTCAAGGCTTTCGAGGGAAGATACTTCAGCACACCTAAGAAAATGGGAGCGCAGACGGCTGAGGCAAACATCAATGCCGGCATCGCCGCTGCAAGGCAAATCAATGCTTTCTTCCTGAACGGAGACACCAAATTCCAAGTAAACAAGTAACTCTTTTTTCCATAATGGGGCGGGCTTTTGCCCGCCCTGTTTTTTTAACTTCATACAATCTTAAACCATTATGGCTATCGTAAAACCTTTCAAAGGATTAAGACCACCTCGTGATATTGTTGAGCGCGTGGAGTCAAGACCTTACGACGTGCTAAATTCTGAAGAGGCAAGGCAAGAGGCGGGCGACAATGAAATGAGCCTCTATCATATCATCAAACCAGAAATAGACTTCGAACCCGGCACTAGTGAGTATGACCCCAAGGTCTATTTACGCGCAGCAGAGAACTTTCAAAAGTTCCAAGACAAAGGCTGGCTCGTGCAAGACAAGGAAGAACACTACTATATCTACGCACAAACCATGAACGGAAAGACGCAGTATGGACTAGTGGTCGCTGCGCATACCGACGACTATATGCAAGGTCGAATCAAGAAACACGAACTCACACGACGCGACAAGGAAGAAGACCGGATGAAGCACGTCAGAATCAATAATGCCAACATCGAGCCGGTGTTCTTCGCATATCCAGACAACGATGTCCTCGACAGGGTCATCTCAAGATACGCAGAAACGAAACCTGAATACGATTTCATCGCACCCATTGATGGATTCAGACACCAATTCTGGGTCATTTCCGATAGCGACGACATCGAGGTCATCACAAGGGAATTCTCAAAGATACCTTATTTATATATTGCCGACGGTCACCATCGCTCGGCCGCAGCCGCACTCGTCGGAGCAGAGAAGCAAAAGGAAAACCCCAACCATAGGGGCGACGAAGAGTACAACTATTTCATGGCTGTGTGCTTCCAAGCATCCCAACTCACCATCCTCGATTACAACAGAGTCGTCACCGACCTCAACGGACTGACTTCAGAACAGTTCCTTGACAAATTGAAGTTGAATTTCGACATAGAGGATATGGGAACAGACATTTACAAGCCGTTGCGGCTGCATGAATTCTCACTTTACCTCGATGGACATTGGTTCAGATTAACGGCTAAAAAAGGGTCTTACAACGACCAGGACCCAATTGGAGTGCTCGACGTAGACATCTCTTCAAGACTCATTCTCGACCAAATCCTCGGCATAAAAGACCTGCGTGGGTCGAAACGTATCGACTTCGTTGGTGGTCTTAGGGGACTTGGTGAACTAAAACGACGTGTGGATAGCGGTGAGATGAGGGCGGCACTCGCTCTATATCCTGTCTCCATGAAGCAAATCATCGACATTGCCGACAGCGGAAACATCATGCCTCCGAAGGCGACATGGTTTGAACCTAAACTGAGGTCGGGCTTGGTCATTCACAAACTCTCATGAACCAAGACGAGTTTCTTACCATCAGCGACAAGGTGGGTGAGGGATTCTACTCCGAGAAGAGGAGCAAGTTTCTCGCATTCGCCCATCATGTCGTAACGGTGGAAGATGTGAAAAGCATCGTCGAAGGATATCGAAAGAAATATTACGATGCCAGGCATGTGTGTTACGCATACATGCTCGGTGCGGAAAGAAAGGATTTCAGGGCAAACGACGATGGTGAACCCAGCAGCACGGCAGGAAAACCCATCCTAGGACAAATCAACAGCCAAAACCTCACCAACATTCTCATCATTGTCGTCAGGTATTATGGAGGTGTCAACCTGGGTACGGGAGGACTTATCGTTGCATACAGGTCGGCGGCGGCAGACGCAATCGCCCATTGCAGCATCATCACACAGCAAGTGGAGGAAATGGTCACATATCATTTCGCATATCCATTGATGAACGATGTCATGAGAATCGTCAAGGAACTGTCTCCAAGAATTGTGGAACAAACATATGACAACACCTGCTCCATCACCCTCGCCATAAGGAAATCGCAGGTCGACATACTGAAGGCGAGGCTTCAAAAGCTCTCATTCTGACCCACTGCCATGCCAGGGATGCCGCTTTGCCGCCATAGCTGCAACTCCTTCCATCAGTTTCCATAGAACATGCTTTTTACCGCACGGTCTGGTACGTTTTACAAAAACATAAGGCAAAAAAACATTAAATAATGATTTTTTCTTGTATGAATGAATAAATAGTGTTAACTTTGCACTCAAAACCTGTTGTTTGGTTTTTCGAATGGCTTTTTAGGAGGATTATTACAGCATGACAAAATCATTTTTTTGGATTTGTTTGGTTGCATTTTCTAGTGTATCATTGATGACACAAGCGCAATCAGCAGCAAATAAACTGCCGGAACAGGAAGAGAGCAAACCTGTCATGGCAGCATCCAACTTACCTTATGATGTGAATGAAGACAAGGTGGTTGACGTGTGGGACGTAGTGGATATCGTCAAATACGTCAACGGGTCACCTCGTGCTGAATTCAATGCGGGAAAGGCCGACATCAATAAAGACGGAAGCATTGACCTTGACGATGCCACACTGCTCTCAAAAATCATCGTAGGAGAGGAACTTCCAGCAGGAGAAGACCCAGGCCCTGGGGGAACAGGCAATGACGATGACGTTATGAGAGGAGACTCGGTAGTTGACCCTGTTGGACCTAACAATTAGGCACAGATAGAAAACAATAGCCATCCCCACGACTTCAAAGGTGGAAATACCACGAAGGCGTGGGGATTTCCATTTAATACAGATTGAATGGACGGGCATTAACATTCTTTCACGCTCTTCTGATGGTTCTGTGAGTTTTTTTGTCTAATTTTGCCAATTGGTCGAAGTGAGGCTGCATTTGGGCCTTTTTCATATCGGCACTTGATAAATTGGAAATGTAGATGAAATTAGGGAAGAGAATTTTGTGGTTGATCGGAAAGTTCAAATATGTCATCGTCATCGTTGGGGGCATTTTGATCATCACCGTGCTGGGAGAAAACAGCATGCTGCAACGTTATCGACATGCACGACAGATTGCAGAATTGGAAGAAGAGATAGAAAGGCAGGACATGCGGTTCTTGCAAGACTCCCTCAGGCTTGAGGAGATGGAACGCAACCCAGAGGAAGTCAGAAGGATTGCTAGGGAAAAATATTTCATGAAAGCAAGCGACGAGGACATTTATGTGCTCAGTGACGAAATCAAAGACAAAAACGAATATGCGCCAGTTAAGCAAAATTGAAACCTATATTTTCCTGGTAGGAGCAGTGCTGATGACCATCGGCGCCGGCTGTTGTGCATTCTTGTTTATTCCCAAAGTGTTCTCTTGGGTCTATTTTTTGGGTGCAATCCTTTTCGTAACCATGCAGGCGAGGCAGAAATATGAAGGCAACAAAGTAGTGTTGAAAAGGCTCAGACGCATCTTGCTCGCTTCAGGAGTCTTTCTCATCATAGCAGGAGTGTTGTTGGTTGACACTCATTACCACTTTCTTGCATCATTGATGGCTTATCAAGATTACATCGCATACATTTACAACAAATGGGTTGTTTTCCTTTTGGCAGGCGCACTCATGCAACTGTATTCAACACATAGAATTTCAAATGAATTGCAAAAAGATTGAAAAAATCATAAAAAGTGCCCTCGTCATACCTATAAGGGAGAAAAAAGTTTTCATACATCGATATTTGATTGTATTTTTGTGTTTGAAATCAATTTCGCTTATCTAAATATGAACAACAAATTCTCATACCTCATATGTGTCGCTATTGTGACTGGATTGGCTTCGTGCCTGAACACATACAACATTGAGGGCTCGACCGACCATCCTGGACTAGACAACAGCAAAGTGTATCTCAGAATTGTCATGAATGACAGTTTGAGAGACATGGACTCTACCGAGGTCGTACATGGCAAATTCGGACTATCTGGCACCACTGACAGCACGAGAGTTGTGCGCCTCGTCTTTGACAACTTCTCCATACCCCTGGTGCTTGAGGAAGGACTCATTTCCGTCAAGGTGAATAAGTCAAACATGAAATGGGGAGGGACTGCACTCAATGACAAACTTTACCATTTCTTCTCTTGCCGAGACAGTCTGAGCATCAAACTAGAGGAATTGGACCATGAATATTATTTGGCGTTCATGGATGGCAAGGATATGCAGAACGACGTCATACCTAGGCTGAGCAAAGAGAACCAACTTATCATAGCAAGCATGGACTCTCTTTTCACACAGTCGGTTGTTGAGAATTTCGACAACGTATTAGGGCCGTTCATCTTCATGACTTATGCACAGATGCGACAATTCCCCGAGATGACGCCATGGGTTGTTGACATCATGAGCAAAGCCACAGACAATTTCAAGAAAGATCCTTTTGTTGTAAATTATATCAATAAGGCAAAACAAATTCAAAACCAAGCAAATGGATTGGAGCAACCGGCTCCAGTGACATTGCCGCAACCTCCCACACCCAACGAGATGGCAGCTCCTGCAGTGAAAGAGGCCGGAGACACCTCGAAGGTGAAAAAGGATAAGAAATGAACCGACATGCGAACTCTGCTTTCTAATGCCACCATCGTAAACGAAGGTAGGTCGTTTCATGGTCATCTGGTCATCAAGGATGACAGCATAGAAGAAGTTTGCGAAGGAAAGGAAGCACCTTGTGGTGACTACGACGAGCGCGTGGATGCCACAGGGTGTTTCATCTTGCCCGGCATAATTGACACTCATGTACATTTCAGAGAACCTGGACTCACCGCGAAGGCAGACATCAAAAGCGAGAGCAGGGCGGCTGCATATGGAGGTGTGACAACGTTCTTCGACATGCCTAACACCATGCCGCAGACCACCACGCTGAAGGCATTGGAAGATAAATTCAAAAGGGCGCGAAAAGGTTGTCACGTCAACTACTCTTTCTTCTTCGGAGCCACCAACGACAACATCGACTTGATTTCACAAATCGACCCCAAGCGTGTCCCCGGAATAAAGGTGTTCATGGGAGCGTCAACGGGAAACATGCTGGTGGAGAAGAAGGAAACACTGAAAGCCCTCTTCAGAAAGGCATCTTTGCCCATTGTGGCGCATTGCGAGGACAATGGGCAAATCAATCGTCAAATGGAGATTGCCATAAACCGCTATGGCGACGACCCACCGGTGGAACAGCATCCAATGGTACGTTCTGCAAAAGGATGTTATGATTCCTCTGCTCTTGCCGTGGATTTGGCGAGAGAGACCGGGGCGAGACTCCATGTGGCACATATCTCAACCCAACAAGAGCTTTCGCTTTTCCAACCTTACAGGGAGGGCGATGAATTGCCGAGAATCACCGCAGAGGCGGCCTTGCCCCACCTGTTGTTCACCAACGCCGACTATTACTTAAGAGGGGCGTTGGTAAAATGCAATCCGGCGGTGAAGACCGAAGAAGACCGGAAGGCGTTGCGACATGCTCTCTCAGATGGAAGATTGTTCACCGTGGCTACCGATCATGCGCCACATCTAAGAAGCGAGAAAGTGGGAGGTTGCAAAAAAGCAGCATCAGGCATGCCTATGGTGCAGTTCTCACTCATTGGAATGCTGCGATTGGTCGACGAGGGGTGGCTTTCCATGGAGAGGTTGGTGCAGTTGATGTGCCACCACCCGGCAATGCTGTTCGACGTCCATGGAAGAGGATTCTTGAGACCTGGCTTCAAGGCCGATGTAGTGCTGGTCAAGAGAGGGGAACCGTGGACGCTGACAAATGAGATGGTTGAAAGCAAATGCGGATGGACACCTCTTGAAGGTGAGCGATTCAATTGGCGTGTTGAACATACTTTCTGCAATGGGAGGCATATCCTCGACCACGAACGTTTCGATGATAGTGCGCAAGGCGAGGAGGTGGCGTTCCGCATAGGAATATGAGAAAGATTTTCGAATATGCCATACGTCAAGTGGAGCCATATGTCAACTGGCTCTATTTCTACCATGCGTGGCAGATGGGGGGAAAGACTGAGGAGGTGAGAAAAAACCTCCGGAGGGATGCTGAGGAGATGATGAGAATGTTTGACTCCTCCTATCACACCTATGCCGTCGTGGGCCTCTATGATGCACAGGCCGATGGTGACGACCTCGTCATGGAGGGGTACAGAATCCCATTGTTGAGACAGCAGCAGCCCGACCCCGAGACAGGCGTTTGTCTGTGCCTGGCCGATTTCGTACGTCCTGTCGATGTAGGAATTGCCGACAAAGTGGGAGTGTTCGCCGCCACTGTCGACCCGATGATGGAAAGAGTGGAGGAGGACGACCCATACAAACGGCTGTTGGCACAAACAGTGGCAGACAGGTTGGCCGAGGCCACCGTGGAGGTGCTGCACGAGGAAGTGCGCAAAAGCCTCTGGGGATATGCGGCAGAGGAAAACCTCTCCATCCAACAGATGCATGCTGAACAATTCCAAGGCATCCGGCCTGCTGTGGGATATCCTTCTCTGCCCGACACCAGTATGAACTTCATCATAGACAGGCTGATTGGAATGAGAGAGATTGGGATACATCTTACCGAGAACGGGGCAATGAGGCCCCATGCATCGGTTTCCGGTCTGATGATCTCTCATCCTGAAGCAAGGTATTTCAACCTTGGGAGGATAGGAAAGGACCAGTTGGCTGATTATGCAAGAAGAAGAGGCTTGCCTTTGGAGGTGATGGGAAAATTCCTCGCTACAAGTATCGTGAAAGAGGACTAAACAATACAATACTGTAAATATAATGATAGCAAGAGCTTTATTGTTGTATGTAGCAATTATCATGTTGCCCGACATCAGCATCTACCAGCACTGCATCTCACGATGCTCTTTGCGCTGCAAGATGCTATGGTGGATGCAAACACTCGCCATGTTGGCTTACACCAGTTGGCTGGCTCTTCAACCAGACTTCACACCGCATCCGCAAACATCGCTAAACATCTATTTGTTCATCATCGGAGTGTATGTCATCCCAAAAGTGTTGATCGTTTTGTGTGCTGCCTTCGGAAGGTTGACAAGGATGTTCTTCCGTTCGAGGCGTAATTGGGGTATTCCGGTCGGCATCATTTTGGCTCTGCTATCTGTTTATGTGACCATATATGGTTCTACCATAGGTTTTAAAAAATTTGAGGTGAAAAGGGTGGAGTTTGCTTCATCCAGGGTGCCAAAGGAATTTGACGGATATCGCATCGTGCTATTCTCTGACGCACATGTAGGAAGTTTTACAGGAAAAAAACAGAAAGTGCTAGCCGATGCGGTGGACAGCATGCTTGCATTGAAACCCAATGCCATCTTCTTTCTTGGTGACATGCAGAACACCCGCCCTGAAGAGATGGAGGAGCATATGCCCATTCTCTCTCGGTTGAAGGCACCAGATGGTGTGTTTTCCATCATGGGGAACCATGACTATTCCAAATACATAGGCGGCACAAAGGAGGAAAAACTGGCCTCTGAGGAGAAAACCAAGAAGTACCAACGTGATATGGGATGGAGCCTGCTGCTCAACGAAAACATCTCCATCCACCATGGGAACGACAGCATTGTGCTGGCAGGAATGAAAGGCAATGAGCAAATGGGCATTGACAGGGAAGTGGCCAATTATGAGAACGCCATCTCTGGAATCGGCCCTGGTGCGTTCACCATCATGCTCGCACACAACCCCAAGCATTGGCGCACTTCTGTGGTGCCATACGTCGATGCGCCGCTCACCGTCAGCGGGCACACACATGGAGGACAAATCAGACTCTTCGGACTTTCAACTACTACCTTTGGATTCACGGAAGACTATGGCATGTATGAGTTGAATGGGAAAAAACTATATGTCACCGCAGGACTGGGAGCTCTCATACCGCTGAGGTTCAATGTCCCTGGAGAGGTGGTGTTGCTCACACTTCACAAGCAATAACAATCATACAATAATATGAAGTACCTATATCGCATCTACCAACTGTTCATCGCACTTCCAATCATTGTAATCTACACCATCATCACCACACTCATGGTCACCATTGGATGTGCCATAGGAAACGCGCATTTCTGGGGATATTACCCGGGGAAATGGTGGGGATGGCTCATCATCAAGGTGCTCCTGTTGCCAGTAAAGGTGGAAGGAGAGGCTAATCTCGAAAAAGACAAGTCGTATGTCTTCGTCGCCAACCACCAGGGAGCCTTCGATATCTTCCTCGTCTATGGATACCTTGGAAGGAACATCAGGTGGATGATGAAATATCAAATCTTGAAAATACCCATGGTGGGGGCGGCATGCAAGGCATCAAAGCAAATACTGGTCGACAAACGAGGCCCCAAGAAAATCAAAGCCACATACGACCATGCTCGGGAAATGCTCACCGGAGGCACTTCGCTGATGGTGTTCCCAGAGGGTGCCAGGACATTCACCGGGCATATGGGCGTTTTCAAAAGAGGGGCGTTCATGTTGGCAGACGAATTGCAACTGCCTGTTGTTCCATTGACCATCAATGGTTCTTTCAATGTCTTGCCAAGGATGAAAGACTGGCATTTCGTAGAATGGCATCCCTTGAAACTCACCATTCACCAACCTGTCTATCCTTTCGAAAAAGGGCCTTCAAACGTGACCTCAGCCATGACAGACAGTTACAGTGCCATCATGTCAGCACTCACACCCGAATACCAGGGTACCGTGCACAACCCCGACCAATAAGATGGGCGCGATGTCTGCAAAAATATTGCGGCAAAGGAAACTGGCAGAACAGGTCCCCTGCCAATGCGGTTCAAAACATCAATCCTTTGGCAGTGGTGGGTATTTGCGGAACCAACCGTCCCAGCGGAGGCGCATGACCCCAAAGAAAGCTTCAGAGAAAATGCCACCGCTCATCTTGCTGACACCCTCACGACGATTTACAAACACGACAGGAACTTCCTTGATGCGGAAACCAATCTTGTAGGTGGTGTATTTCATCTCGATTTGAAAGCCATACCCCTTGAAACGAATCTTGTCCAGTTCTATCGTTTCCAATACACGGCGCTTGTAACACTTGAAACCGGCTGTCGTGTCGTGGATATTGAAACCAGTGACAAACCGAACATATTTGGAAGCAAAATAGCTCATCAAGACACGACCCATGGGCCAGTTCACAACATTCACGCCGCTGACATAGCGAGAGCCTATGGCCAAGTCGTAACCCTCGTCATGGCATGCGGAATAAAGACGCGGCAGGTCTTCAGGGGCATGGCTGAAGTCGGCGTCCATCTCGAAGATGTAGTCGTAACCCTGCTCTAATGCCCATTTGAAACCCGCCAGGTAGGCGGTGCCCAAACCAAGCTTGCCTGAACGCTCGATGATGTGTAGACGGTCGGAAAACTCCTCCTTGATCAGCCGATGGACTATCGATGCAGTGCCATCAGGGCTGCCGTCGTCGATGACAAGGATATCGAAACGCTTCTCAAGAGCAAATATCGCCCTTGTTATCTTCTCGATGTTTTCCTTCTCTTGATAGGTGGGGATGATGACGATGCTGTCTGACTGGTTCATGGATTGAGGGTGTTAGTCACTATTTCTTTTCGAAAAGATGAAAAGTACGCTGCAAAAGTAGCAATAATATTGAAAACAACAAACTTTTATATTAAAAAAAAACGATTACATTTCCAATCCTTCACCGTCATATAAAAAAACGTAGTAAAAGAAAACAAGTCATACAACTAAACACTAATATTGGTTATGAAAAAAAATCGTACAAAGGTTCGCAAAACGTCGACAGCCTATGGAATAATACAGCGAGCATGTGCTTTATCCTTCATCTTTGTCGCTACCATGGCATACTCAGGATGTGGCTCTTTGGAAAACACCCTGTATCAACTTGGCTCTGTGGCCAACACTATTGACACCTACGGAAACATCTTCGGAACAGGCACGTCACAAAACACTCAGACCACTCAGACCACTCAGACCACTCGGAATACTCAGAATACCCAAACCACTCAGAATACTCAGACCAATCGGAATACCCAGACCAATCGGAATACCCAGACCACCACTCCATCCCAAAACAGTTCCATCTCTCGAGCTTCCACTGCATCCACATCGACACAGTCCACCTCTCAAACAAAAGATATGGAATTGTTCTACCAGGGACGTCAGGTGGGAACCATACGTCCAAATGGTGACGTATTCATCAGTGGACGCAATGTGGGAAGACTCTATTCCAATGGAGACATCTATGTGCAAGGAAGATCAGCAGGGCAAATCCGTTCCGATGGTGACGTTTTCAAGGATGGAAGAAGAGTGGGGCAAATCCGCTCCAACGGAGACGTTTTCGAGGATGGCAGAAGGGTGGGAGAGGTACGCTCCAACGGAGACATCTACAAGGATGGCCGTAATATCGGGAATGTAAGGAACATGAGTAACCGAAACTGGGTCACCGTACTTTATTTCTTCAACTTCTTCTCTTTCTGACCATTTTTCACCACCAGCCCCTCATTGGTGGAACGTATGTGATTGAGGGAGAGTCGTCTAAAAAAAACGATAACAGCCATGTGAGAAAAGCCCTTTTCTCACATGGCTGTAACCATTGATAGGTGTCAACAATTCTGGTTTCAAGTAGATGACATCAGATCAGGTGCATCGTGCCGACGACATAGAGCAGCACATATCCCATGACGATGCTCAGAATGCCGGATATCAATCCTATCTTGGCCATGTCTTTTTGCTTGACAAGGTTGGTGGCGTAGGCCAGGGCATTCGGGGGAGTGGAGATGGGAAGAACCATCGCACTAGATGCGGCAACTGCCACACCGATGAGGATGGTGGACGTGCCACCGATGGCATCGAGTTTGTCTCCCATAGCGGCGCAAACCACGGTGAGAATGGGCATCAGCAAGGCCGCTGTGGCAGAATTGGATATGAAATTTGACAAGCCATAGCAGACCAAACCTGAGAGAACCATGATGAGGATGGGGGAGAAGTTGCCAAACGGAATGCTTTCCACCGCACGCTCCGCCAAACCGGAGGCGTTGAGACCATAACCCAAGGCGAAGCCACCAGCCACCATCCATATCACCGACCAGTTGATTTCTTCCAAGTCGCGGCGGTCGATGATGCCGCAAAGTGCGAAGACAACGAAGGGAATCAGTGCCACGGTGTATGAGTTGATGCCGGTAACAGAGTCGAGCAGCCACAACAAGACGGTGATGGCGAAAGTAACGATCACGATATAGGTCTTGATGTCCTTCTTCATCTCTCCTTCTATTTGTAGTTCGATGGTCTTTTGCGTGAAGGGGAAGATGCGCATGAGCACCACCCAGCTGATCAGCAACAAGACAACCACCAGGGGTGTCATATACATCATCCATTCGCCGAAGCCCAAGCCGAGGTTTAATCCCTCGGGGTCGTTCAGGTATTTGATGGCTATGGTGTTGGGAGGGGTGCCTATGGGCGTGCCCATACCTCCCAGATTGGCAGCTATGGGTATGGACAAGGCAAGGGATATGCGCCCTTTGCCCTCAGGAGGCAGCTGTCTGAACACAGGGGTGAGGAAAGTAAGCATCATGGCTGCCGTCGCGGTGTTGGAAACGAACATGGAGAACAGCCCGGTAATCAGCAAGAATCCAAGCAACACAAACTCGCTCCTTTTGCCAAAGGGTTTGAGCAACGCCTTGGCCAACTGGGCGTCAAGTCCGGTCTTAGTTGCTGCGATGGCAAGTATGAAGCCACCGATGAACAGCATGATCACTGGGTCGGCGAAGGTGGCCATCACCGACTTGTAAGACAGCAACGTTCCCACACGCTCTTGGTCACACATCCATTTGATGCCACTGTCAGAAGTGAAAAGCAGCAGCATCCCGATGATGGCTACGGAGGTAGCCCAGGCAGGAACGATTTCGAAAATCCACATCAGCGTGGCGAAGGCGAAGATGGCAATGATGCGTTGTTGGACCACATTCAAACCCTCTATGCCGAATGCGGTGCTGGGAAGGTTCCATAAAACGAGGGTGACGGCTAAGACAAAAAAGGCCTCGTAGGTCTTGATGAGCATTTTGCTCGGATGAAAGAATTCATCAAAGTGGGTTTGATGAAGGGATTCCACAAGGTGGAAACCTTTGAAATTCTTAAACATACAGTTCTAGAATGATAATGATTATTACAAAAAAAATGTTTCCTGAAGATCTGGGACGCCACCGACGTGGAATCCTGTTCCGCATATTTGCTTACGGCGTGCAAAGGTACATAAAAAAAATGATAATCAAGCAAAAAATGAGATTGTTTCTTTTTTTGACCGATGAAAAATGTACAAATATGTTTCAGATGCCCGTTTTTTGTGATTTGACATGAGAGCGCCTTTCGAACCTATCCTATAATCACTTGTATTTTTTTAAGAACCTGCTTGGACATTGTGATATCGGAGACAGAAGCGAACAAATACATACACAGACCTTGATTCCACAACTCATAGAAGAGTTGCGCAAGCTGGGTCGTGAGGACATCATGGTGATTGCAAGTGGTGTCATTCCCGCACAGGACTACGACTTCCTATACAAGGCCTTTCTGGCCACCCTACGGATGATTGCTCAGGATGAACATGGCGCCCCACCTTAATAAATAAGGGGACTCAACTTTTGCAAGTAAGGGAAAATGAAGCGTGAAAATGTTTTCTAAATAGCATGGGGTACATCATCCACCCCAAAAAGCACCACGGAATGGGGTACATCATCCTCCCCCAAAAGCACCACGGAATGGGGTACATCATCCTCCCCCAAAAGCTCCACGTAAGCATATGTCCCTTTAACTTCCCTTTAACTCCCCTTTAACTCCCCTTTAACTCCCCTTTAACTTCCCTTTAACTTCCCTTTAACTTCCCTTTAACTTCCCTTTAACTTCCCTTTGCCCCCCATTAACTCCAGAAAGTAGAGCGAATGCGAAACTTGACTAAGGAATAATTTGCATCTTCAAGAAATCATTTGTACTTTTGCACACAATTTATGATGGCTTGGCCTTTACGGATTTGCAAAAGCTGATGATTGCAAACAGATTCTGCGGGTACGATACAGTCTGCAGGCAGATAAGTTTCATTGGCAGTTCTGATTCAACCAAGCTATGTGTTTCCTTTTGTTCTGCAGTGGAATATGAAAAGAAATGCATGAGTTTCTATGGAATGATTCCATTGGAATAGAACATTGATAAGGTTTATGGGTAGTCAAAGTATTCAATTATTGTGGATAGCAACTATGGCAGACAAGCATTCGTCTTTATCACAAGACTCTAAGAAGAAACTTATAAGGGTGACCGCCATACCAGGCTCTATGCGTCACTTGCTTCGGGGGCAGTTGAAGTTTATGAGTCAATATTATGAAGTGGTGGCCATCTGCTCTGATGACCATGGAAAAATGCAGCTGATGCTCCATGAACAAGGTGACATCAGGGGCATTACTGTGGAAATCAAGCGACATCCTTCTCCTTGGCACGACTTGAAGACTCTCTTTAAGTTAATCAAGGTGTTTCGGCAGGAGAAACCGTTCATCGTTCATACACATACGCCTAAGGCGGGACTCCTGGGAATGATGGCGGCGAAGCTTACTGGAGTTCCTCATCGGCTGCATACTGTTGCAGGTTTGCCTTTGCTTGTGCATCAAGGTATGGGAAGGAAAGTCTTGAACTTGATGGAAAGAACCACCAGTGCTTGTGCCACACAAGTATTCCCCAATTCACACGCTATGATGAAAATCATGGAGGATGAAGGGTTGTGCAAGCCAAGAAAGATGCGCGTCATAGGAAATGGTAGTTCCAACGGAGTCGACACCCGACATTTCTCTCCTGGGGCCATTACGGAAAACAAGAGTGAACTTCGTCGAAATGCCGGAGTGGGAGAGGGTGAGTTTGTCTTCGTTTTCATCGGACGTATTGTTAAAGACAAAGGGATGAACGAACTTGCTCGTTCCGTTGCTTTGTTAGCGGAGAAAGGCTTGAGATTCAAGGTGATTTTGGTTGGTGGATACGAGTCAAGACTCGACCCACTTGACGAGGATGCAAAAAAGGTGTTCGAGGAACATTCTTTTGTCAAATATGTAGGAAAACAAGTTGATGTGAGACCTTTCCTCAAGATGGCCGACGCTTTTGTTTTTCCCAGCTACAGGGAGGGCTTCCCCAATGTCGTGATGGAGGCTGGTGCCATGGGGCTGCCTGCCATCGTGACCGACATCAATGGTTGCAATGAAATCATTGTGGATGGCAAAAACGGGCGCATCATACCGCCCAAGGACACCGAGGCTCTTACCGATATGATGAAATGGTTCATCGAGCAACCCAAGGAGGTGGAAAGGATGGCCGCCAACGCCCGGGAAATGGTGGTGACCCGATATGAAAGGGCTTTCATATGGGATGAATTGCTGAAAACATATCAAGCTTTGGAAAAGTAGCAAAAGTTATGCTTTTCTTTGCTCCTTCGACTGAAAGAAAGTGTTTGATTTGTCTTAGTCATATCCCATCAAACTCCGTATCACGATGATGGTGTTTGCTCATTGGAATGATTGAAGTTTCTTTATCGCTCCTTTTTGTGGTTCAGCATGCTTCAACGACCGTTTTTTCATAAAAAATTTCATTTTGACAAAATAATCATGTAACTTTGCAATCTCATAAAAGGAGAATAAATATGAAGGATATTGCTATCTATGGTGCCGGTGGATTGGGAAAGGAGATTGCCGCCCTTGTCCATCGAATAAATGCAGTGGAAGCCAGGTGGAATCTGGTCGGCTTTATTGATGACGGCAAGGAGAAGGGAGACAGGGTTTCACATTTCGGTACTGTCTTGGGAGGTATGGAGGTCCTCAGCACCTGGGAAAGCCCCCTTGATATTGCCATAGCCATTGGTACGCCAAATACCTTGAAAACTATAAGAGAGAAAATCACCAACCCCAACATATCCTTTCCCAATGTGATTTCCCCGACTATGAAGTATATCGATATTGAGACATTCTCCATTGGGGAGGGCAACATCATCCAAGATGGGTGCTGGGCATCCACCGACGTGACCATAGGCAATTACAATATTTTAAATGGAGAAGTTGTTTTAGGGCATGACGTGACAGTAGGAGACTATAATGTGCTCATGCCCGACATCCGCTTGTCTGG
The DNA here is from genome assembly GCA_017524385.1 of Prevotella sp. Lineage (GTDB taxonomy): Bacteria > Bacteroidota > Bacteroidia > Bacteroidales > Bacteroidaceae > Prevotella. Next base: position 3,306 of record JAFWSS010000269.1, on the reverse strand, counting down.
AGAAGTCACCGTGGGCGAATGCAATCTTATAGGAGTTGGCTCCATCATCGTTCAACAGATTCGAATCGGCGAGAATGTGACGATTGGCCCGGGAGCTGTACTTCTTACCAAACCTAAGAATGGTAATACCTACATCGGCAATCCTGCTAAATTGTTCAAATTTTAGTGTGCTTTAAGATAATGCTGCAATACAACCATATAGATTGGATATTGGGTAAAGGTTGAGTGCATTTTTGAAATTCAAACCTTATGGAGCAAGTGCTTAAATACCGAACTGAAATATATGGATTATTGGCTATTTGGATCATGGTTTTTCATTTAGACAGAGCCTGTAGTTCAATGCCCATTAATAGCATTTTAGGATATAAATACAAAACATTCACATACTAAAAACAACATTCAGATGATTTACGGTGCAATCTTGGCGGGAGGTGTTGGCAGGCGAATAGAGCGCCATTCCATCCCCAAACAATTTATCAATATCGGTGGCGTCCCCATCATTGTTGTGACGTTACGCACTTTTCTCTCCAATCCGCAATTTGACAAGATTTATGTGGCAGTACATCAGGATTGGATGGTTTATGCAGAGCGGTTGTTCAAGGATGGATTTTCCAAAGATGAGTTACTTAGGGTGCGCATCATCTCAGGCGGTGCCGAGCGCCTGGACTCTTTCACCAATATCATGGACGACATCATCAGCCGCAAAGGGTTGAATGACGATGACATCCTGATTTGTCATGATGCAGTCCGTCCTTTCGTACGTCAGCAGATGATAGACGACTGCATCAAGGCAACCCAGGAAAAAGGCTTGTCGCTCACTGTGGTACCGGTGAATGATACCATTCATACTACTCATGATGACGAAACCATGATTGATGGCACTTTGGAACGCAGCCACCTGTATAATGGTCAGACACCTTCAGGTTTCAACATCCGCTTGCTGCATGACACTTTGGCGTCTTGTACAGCGGAAGAAAAGGCGAAGAGCACGGGAACGACACAACTCATGCTTGCCAAGGGGCATAAGATAAAAATGGTGCAGGGGCATACAAGTAATTTCAAAATCACTACGGATAACGACCTCGATGTGGCCGACCGCTTCGTACGCTCTCTGCGTAGTGAGCGCAGCGTCAGTCTGCTTGACTGCACCCTTCGCGATGGTGGCATCGTGCTGAATTTCGATTTCGGTCTTGAGCGCATGCTCTCCATCAAGCATTGCCTTGAAGAGTCGGGTGTCGATTTCATCGAGTGCGGCTATATCGACGAGAAGAAAGGCTCTTCTATTGGACGCACCTGTTTCGATAACGAGCGTAGCATCCGCGACACTCTGCTTGCCGAAGGCAAGAAAGAGGGCGTTACCTACGTGGCCATGATAGACTACGGCACTTTCGACTTGAACAAGTTGGAGCCACGCGATGAACGAGGAATCGACGGCATACGTTATGCCTTCCATAAGGAGAATGCCCATGATGCACTCATTGCAGCCCAAACCATCCTTGACAAGGGGTTCGACTTATATTTGCAGCCGATGGTGTCGCTCAGGTATAGTGATGAAGAGTTCCGTGAAATGATCATTTACTGCAACACCCACTTGACCGCTGCCAAGGCTTTCTACATCGTGGACAGTTTCGGACAGATGGACAATATGACGCTTATCCGTCGTTTGGAATTGGCCGACCTCTATGTCTGCGACCATATGAAAATAGGCTTCCATGCCCATAACAACCGCCAGATGGCCTATTCCAACGCTTTGGCATGGGTCAGCTACCCTTCCCGTCATGACTTGATGATTGACTCAAGCATCATGGGTATGGGCAAAGGTGCTGGCAACCTTTGTACAGAACTCATCATACCTGTGCTGACAGCTGAAGGCGGCAATTATAGCACTGTTGGCATTTACAATCAGATCAACGACTATGTGTCATCTGAACAGAAAGCACATCCGTGGGGGTATAGTCTTGACTACTATTTGTCGTCTCTTTATGGATGTACGCCAAGTTATGTCAAGATTTTCACGAAAGACGAGCGTGTGACAACCGACGATTTGGTCAACTTGCTTAGGGACATGCCATCTGAAAAGAAGGCGGCATGCGACAGATCTTTTGCTGCGACATATCTACAATCTTACCTCAGCAAGAAGTGACAATGAAAGCTTTTTCCGTTTTTGACGACCTTCCTTCTTCATGCATCGAAATGCTTGAAAGTAAAGGTGTGGAGGTGACGTTGCTTCCTCACGGAGAAGAGCGGCCTCAAGGGGATGCGCTTCAACAACTGTTCCATAATTACGACATATTGTTCATCAGCACAGCACAGAAAATGCCTGAGCATATGTTTGAAGGAATAGTTACTCGAAAGTTCATCGCCACAGCCTCGAGTGGCACCGACCATATCCATGTGCCTGAATCCAAGAAACATTTGGTGCACATAGCAAATGCTACCCATGCCAATCGAAGTACTGTGGCTGAACACACCTTCGCTTTGGCGCTTTCTCTTCGCAAGCATTTATTGGAAGGACGACAGACGGCTTTTGAGGGACTTCAGAAGAAAGCAATGTCTGCAAAGCCCGTCGACTTGTTCGGCTCCACATTGGGGGTCGTTGGCGCAGGAGGTATTGCAACTGCTGTTTTGAATCTAGGGAAAGCTTTCGGGATGCATCGCCTTTGCTGGACTTTTCATCCTGAACATCATGACAACCTTGTCAAGGATGGTGTTGAAATGATGTCTCTTGACAACCTGTTAAAGTTAGCCGACATCGTTTCGGTGAACATCCCTTTAAGTGAATCCACGAGAGAACTCCTTGATGCAAATCGCATATCTATGCTGAAGGACAATGCCGTATTGATTTCTACATCACGCCCAGAGGTGATAGACAATGCTACTCTTTTGCGTAGGGCGTCTTTATGCCCGACCTTCTGTGTGGGGCTTGATTATGATGCCAAAAGCGTGGTCGGTCAATGGAATACAGACATGCTCAACGTGATTGTCACCCCCCACATCGCAGGAGGAACTATTGAGTCTCGCCGACGTCTTTTTGAGGAGTGTACACGAAATGTCATCGAAAAAATTACATAGGCGAGTTGAGAATATGACATTTTGCTTTATTATTTAGAAAATATGTCGTAACTTTGCACCCAAATTTAAAATTGTCATATTATGGATATTAAAGAATTTGTAGAGAAGTTTGCAGAGCAGTTCGACGACACCGACGAGTCTGAGTTCACCCCTTCCACTGTTTTCTCACAACTGGACGAATGGAGTTCGCTGACATCATTGGCCATCATCGCCTTTGTCAGGACGGATTATGGG
>JAFWSS010000268.1 GCA_017524385.1 Prevotella sp. | reverse complement strand
TGTACTCTGGCCACCCCTTCGGGGTTCGTTCAACATCAAACCAAGATATAACAAATCAAGTATGAAGTAAAAATCCTCGCAAATGGAGGTGTTTTGATGGAATCATCATTTGATTATCCATACATTTTTTAAATGAAGCTATTGTAAGTAATTGAATGCCAGTATAACCGAACTTCCGAAACTTAAGTATATTATAATCTGTATTATAGTATTAAGTTAGAACCAAGGCAGCACTCGTCGGGATGACGGGTGCTGTTACATCATCTAATTTTGATCATCTACTTATCTTGACCCTTCGTCCCCCGTCTGACCATGCATAGGCGCTTCCTACGTCCCTCCGCCGGGCTTTCCCCATCTTCAGAATTGAACAGAAAGTGATGCCATCAACGTCCGCCCCCTTTGAAAATTCGGAACCAATACGGTTTGCGCTCCACAGACATAATGTTCTGTGTCGAAGATGTTCTCGCAGTCGAGGGAAAGCTGCATACGCTGCTTGTAAAGATAACGGATGCCGAGGTCGAAGAGCATGCTCCCGTCCACATAAAAGTTGTCTTCTTCAGAAGAACAGAAATTGCGTTTCTTGCCTTCATATGTTGAATGCCCATACACCTTGAGCTCGTGGTTCCTTCCCTGCATCAGCAAATATGCCGCGTGGAGATTGAGCGTGAAATGAGGAACGCCGCAGACTATTTTCTTTTGTGTGTCGTAATAATAATTCTTCGAACTGTTGTCATGGCAGTAATAGAGCGAAAGGATGGTGGAAAACCGCTTGTATGCATAGTTGGCTGTTCCCTCGATGCCGACATTGGTCAACCGGCCTGAATTAGCACCAGCCGTCCAGTCTCTTATATGCCAGCACAACAGATTGGCATATTTGTTATAAAAGAGGTTGACCTCATAGTTGAGATGCACCTGTGGCATCTTTCCCATGACCGTGAGTTGCAAGGCTGACAGATGTTGAGGTTCCTTGTTGTAATAATCGGTATTCGCGACATACCGATAGAAGAAGGACAAGTCGGCAAACGCCTCTGAATAAGACAATTTGAGACTGAAACGCTCGTTTGGCACATACAACAGGGCCAGACGTGGCGAAAAGCTCCTGACCACATCTTCTTTCTGTCGGTATTTGAGGTCGTAGCGGAAACCGGCATTCAGGATGATTTTGGGTAGGAAATAGTGCTTGTCCTGCATGAAAAAGGATAGGCTGTGTTCCTTGCCGGCATCGATGATTTCATCCATGTTAAGTTGGCCGCTATTGATTAACCCGAACTCTGTCCCCCATAAACTATAGGCCGACTCGAGTGAGAAGTGTTCATATTGACTACCCAACAGAATGTTTCCTCTCATATTGAGGAACCGGTAGTCGGCAGCGGCCCTGACATAACCGCCCATGGTATGCTCCCTGTAATGATTGAAGTTGAAATACCCTCTTTCGCTTGTCGTCTCCATCAAGGCATTTCCGTTTTCGTCGACGATTATTTCATCATTCTCGTCTCTTACAGGGTAGAAATACTCTACGGAATCCATCTGCACCTCATTGCTCGAGATGTTGTACCAGTCACTATAGATCAAGCCATTCAACTTTACCTTTTTGAGTTGCCGTGCATAACTGATTTCAGCATGGGTGGATTCCGTCCCGTGCCCAGGTTTGACACCAAAGCAGGGGGAATATCTTTCATAGTCATAACCACCATGGGCGCTGGTGTGCGACTGGACTTTCTTCACATTCTTTCTGCTGAACATCAGTTCGAACCCCTTGAGCTTGAACGTCAGGCCGACATCATACGCTGGAGCATCCTTGTAGCCATCGACATATATCATGTCTGGGTCGTGATAAATGCCCTTGTTGCCTCCAAATCCCTCGACGACGGAATGAAAACTCGCAAGATAACCCTCGCCATCGCCGAAATGGCGTATCTGCCCGTCGGATTTGTAAATGGAAGCCCAAGCAAAGATGTCTGCATCCATGAACTGCGTGCCTATCGTGAGGTCCGCTTTATGGGTGCCGAATGTGCCATATCCGTATTTTGCCTTCAAGCCATCGATGGCCCTTCCGCTTTTGGTGATGATGTTGACCACGGCCGACAGGGCCACATTGCCATACAGCGAGGAAGCAGGTCCACGCAACACCTCTATATGGTCTATCTTCTCGGTGCTGATGGAGTAGCCTATGGCCCCACAGTTGTCAACACGGGTGTTCAGACGGTGCCCGTTCTCCATGACAAGGATGAGCTCCTGCCCGTTGGCATAAGCGCCATGCATGGACAGGTTCACACCTTCTTCCAAGGAAGTCACCTCCGACATGCCGGGGACGTATGCGGCGAGGATTTGGTTCAGGTTCTTGTTGTACCCCAGTTCTTCTATCATCTCGGCGGTGATGATGGTGATGGGGACCGGAGCCTCTTCGATGGTCTCGCTTTGGCTCGATGCCGTGGTGATGGTGGTGGTGATGCCTCCCTTGAGCAAGCTGACAAGGTCTTGGAAGCGGGCGGGGTCGTCTGTGGAGTTGTAATAGTTGTTGAGCTTGATCAAGCGTTCTGCATAGTATCGGGCCTCCTCGTCCCTGTCCTCGCTCAAATGACAGAGTGCCAAGAGGCGGTATGCGCTTTGCTTGAGAAGGCCGTCGAAAGCATCGATATTGGCCTGAAGCAATTGGATGGCCTGGTCTATGTGGCCTATTTCGTATTCACTTTCGGCCTTGTTGTAGATTTGGCGCAAGGCGTTGTCCTGTGCATGGATGCAAAGGGACGACAAGCAGAGGCTCATCAACAGGAGCAGACATAGCTTCTTTTTCATTTCCTCACAGGTATGGTGAATGTAAAGGTGGTGCCTTCGCCTTCGGTGGTGGCAAAGGATATCCTTCCGCCATGCTTGTTCTCGATGATGTCGCGGGCGATGCCCAAACCGAGGCCCGTTCCCTGGCCGACGGGCTTGGTGGTGAAGAAATTCTCATATACACGCTGCCTTACTTCCTCTGCCATGCCTTCGCCGTTGTCGGCAATGTTGATGACAAGGTTGTCGTCCACCATCTTGACAACGATGGTCACTTCGGGGCGATAGGCTTCACCTGCCGACTGTTTCTTATTCCATACGGCGTAGCAGGCATTGTTCATGACATTGAGAACGGCGCGGCTCAAGTCCTGTGGGATGACCATCATCATCGGAAGGCCTTCTTCATACTGCTCGTGGATGCTGATGTTGAACCCCTTGCAGTTGGCGCGCATGGCATGGTACGACAGCCACACATACTCCTTGACCAACTTGCAGACATCGGTGGGAAGCATCTCGTTCTCCTTGCCTCTTGACACCATCAGGATGCTCTGGATGATGCTGACGGCACGCTCTCCATGCTCCATGATCTTGGCCATGTTGGCACGCAGGTCGGCAATGATGTCCTCGGCTTCATCACGGTCGTCTTCCGGGAACTTGTCTGCATTGTCATCCACGATGTCGGCAAGGTCGCACAGCAACTTGTCCGACATCTTGCTGAAGTTGATGACGAAGTTCAGCGGATTCTGTATTTCGTGGGCGATGCCTGCACTGAGCGTGCCCAGGGAGGCCAACTTTTCCTGCTGTTGGAGTTGTTGCTTGAGTTGTTCTATCTGTTCCATGATGCCTTTCTTTTCGAAGTTGGTGAAGTTGGTGATGTTAATGAAGTCAGTGAAGTGCAGGCAATGTGATGATGAACTCACTGTATTCGTCTTTGACGGAATTGACTTGGATGTCCCCTCCATGGTTCTGCACGATTTCACGACTCAGGTAGAGTCCGACACCGGCTGCCTCGCTTGTCGATTTGGTGGTGAAGAAAGGGTCGAAAATCTTGTCAAGGATGGTTTTCTCTATGCCGATGCCGTTGTCGCGGATGCTAACAAGGATGGTGTTGCCCTGCCGGGTGACGTGCAAGGCGATCTCCGGGGAATACGCTCCTGGCATCCCATTGCCGGCCTGCATTTTCTTTGCTTTCTTTACAACGGCACTGACGGCGTTGCTCAAAATGCTCATGATGGTCTTGCTCAGCTGTTCGGCATTTCCATTGATGGCCACCTCCTCTTTGCTGTCGTCGAAGACGACATTGATGCCATGGCTGCTTATCTCCTGCTTGTAATACTCAAGCAGCATATCCTTGTCCTGGCTGATGACGACCATGAGGTCCATGGGCACGAGGCCTCCCGAACGGTCTTTCAGCATCTCTTCCATCGCCTTGAGTGTCCGTGAGGTGTTCTGTCCGTGTTCACCCACTTTTTGCAGGTTGCCCTTGAGCATGCCCAGCACGTCCATCGTGTCCTCATAATTCTCTTCGTCCATGTTTTCCTTCTCGTCCTCCACATTGGCCTGAACATCTCCTACAAGACCTTCAGACAACTTGGCGAAGTTGATGATGTAGTTCAATGGGTTGAGGATGCGGTCTATGAGCCCCTGGGTCAGTTTGCCTGCCGTGGCCATCTTCTCCAATCTCACGACCTCTGCCGTCCGCTCCTGTACGAGCGCCTCCAACCTGGCCTTCTCTTGCCTCACTTTCTGCACACGTAGTTGGGAGATGAGGTGGACAAGGCCGCCCATCAAGAGCAGGTAAACCAGGATCATGTACCACTTGAAGTAGAAAGGAGGACTGATATGGAAGTTGAAGCTCGAGGTTTCGATGACACGGCCGAACATGTCGCGTGCTTGCACGGTGAAGGTGTAGGTGCCGTAGGCGAGGTTGGAAAAACTCGCCGACGTGTTGGTGCTCCAACTGCTCCAGTCGTTGTTGTTCAGCCGGTAGCGATACATCGTCTGCCCCACCACTGATGGATAATCGAGAGAGAAGGTGAAGGTCAAGTCGTTCTCGTTGTAATCAAGCTGCTTTTCGGCCATCTTCCCGAACCCTCCCCACAGGACGCTGTCACCACCCAACATGACGGAACGGATATGGAGTTTCGAACTGGCACCCATGTCCGGGTCTTTCGATTGGGTGTTGATGGCAATCAGTCCTTTGTCGCTTCCCAACCATATCTCATCATGACATATATGGATGGATTTGATGGGCATATGGTTGACGGGGAACAACAGTTGGTCCATATCGGTCAGGCTTTTGCCATCTTTCCACCTGTAGAGTGCTTTCCCTTCGTTGTTGGTAAGCCATGTGACGCCGCTGTCATCGACGTACGATACAAGGGGATAGCCGAAAGGGGTCGTAGACTCCGCATTGACAATGGTTGCCTTTCCGCCTGTCATCACTATCGTCTGTATGGTTTCCGACTTTTCACCACTCTTGTAAACCTGGAACGTGCTGTCATCGGCCTTCTTGTACCACACTGCCCCATACAGGCTTTGAACCCAGATGGTGCCATCCTTGTCTTTCACTATTTTCCTCACATTGTCCATATGGCAGACTTTCTCACGCCCCTGCCCGTCGGCCCCGATGAGATAGACACCGTCATTCTCGCCGCTATAGATGAGAGCACCCTCGTCCATCAGCACAAAGGTGTTGGTGGTTGTCAAGTGTCTGACGCTCCCGTCAGGATGGATTCGGAAGATGCCGTCGGCGGTTGCGGCAAGCAGTCCGTTGCCACTCTTTTTCAAATCCCAGCATGCATGTGGCACGCCTGGCACACGGGCGAAATGGTATCCTTCCCGACGGAAAAGGCCGTCGTCGGTTCCAACATAAATCACGCCGTTGACAGATTCGATGGACTGTATGGTGCTCGTAAGCCCTTCAAAAGAAGTGAAATGTGAAAAGGCCGATGGTATCTTGACGACAAAGATTCCCTTGTTTGTGGCCCCCCAGAGATGACCGCGCCCGTCATAGGCGGTGTAAGACACGTTGTTTGAACAAAGGCCGTTGGCGTCGGTGATGGTGTAGAGGGGATGGTTCTTGTCGTCTGCAATGACGATGCCGGCGTTTTTCATCACAATGGCCTTCAAGCCGTTGCCCAATGGCTCTATCTGCACGGTGTCTTGCTTGGCAATGTCTTTCTCGCCCTTCTCCAACGCAGCAATGTCCACCACGTCGAGCATGCCCATACGGAGCGATTCCTTGTCCACATTCTTTTTGACACTCACCTTGTCATCCTTCACTTGATAGACAACTGCGTTGTCGGCTATGAACAGGAGTTCACCATCAAGCTCATAGATTTCCTTCACCTCGCCGCGAAACAGGTCTTCCTTTCCGACCCTTCGAAGCGCTATCTCGCCGTTGGCTTTTATCACCACCTTGCCAAAGTAGTTGTAGCCGCCCACCCAGATGGTGTTGTCTTTTGCTCTATAGACAACGGTGACGCGTGTGATGCCTGGCGTGTGGACGAGGCGCCATTCCACAAAGTCATAATACAACAACCCCTCGAAATTGGCCACGAACACATTGCCCGACTCGTCGGTCTCTATGTCGAAGTTGGTGTTGTTCGCATGATAGTCTTCCACAGTGAAATTGCGGATGAAGGGGATGCCTTGGCCATGGGCCATTAAGGTGAGGCACAATACTGCCAGGGCGGCAAGTAGTCTTTTCATCGCATTGCCTCCTTTCCTTGGGTGCCTAGGAACGTCTCATAGGGCACGTCATGACCTATGTAGTAATTCCACTCCTCAGGGGTCAGGTCGCGCTTCAATTTCTTCCTGATGGTTGCCACCATGTCAGGAACGGAGATGTTGACGGCGGTTAGGTTGCCTTTGATGTCACCCATCCAGAAAGTGTGCTTTGTCGAGTCGAAATTGAAATGCATGATCCAACTGTTGCCCTCGATGAGCGTCATTGGCTCCACCTTCTCCTTGTCGCATATCCAAAGGTTCACGTTTCCGTCGTAACTGGCAGAGTAGAGCCGGCGACCGTTCAACTTCATCTTCGAGATGCGCGAGCGATGGCCTATGAGTTTTTGCTTCTTCCCTGATTTGTCAATCAACCAGATGGTGCCGTCGCTCATGCCGTAGGCTTCGACGCCAGTGTTCTTCGACTCGCAATAGGCGGTCACTTTCCCTTCGACGGGCACTTTTTGGGTGTCATAGCTGTCGAGACCTTTCACCAAGTGCATCATGCCCTGGTCGTCGAAGAGCAGTGGAAGCCCTTCCTTGCGTGAACCCATGGTGACACGGAAGGGGAGCTGCTTGGTACCGCTGACAACCTTATGCTTCAAGTCGATCAAGGCAAGAGCTTTCTCGCCTACCACAAGTATGCTCTTCTCATTGATGTCATGCAGGCGCATGGGATGCTCCACCTTGTCGAGCGCGATGATGCTGGTGGTCTTGAGGTCTTTCTGGACGACGACCAGATGACCTGTTCGGCTGACGGCAAGGATGGTTCCCGAGGTGTGGTCGATAATCACGTCGCGGAAGTCGTATTTGCTGTCCTTGAAGAGAGACCTTGTTTGCAGCCGGCTGCCCTGCCTTTCGTTCAAGATGATTTCACCATAGTTGCTGACGGAGACAAGTGTGTTGTCTTGTCCTGGTATGAATTCCAGATTCATCACGGCGCCAAGGTGCTCCGACCAGGAGACCTTGCTTTGACTCAACTGCATAAGCGGTTGGAATACAGCAGGATAGTAAATGTCGCCTCCATAACGGGAGGTATAGAGATAGGAAGCATAACTTAGAAGGTTGGCGACATCGGTGTTGCCGGCTTGGGCCTGGGTGTTGGAAATGGAGCCCAAGGAACGGCCGAGGGCGATGTAACTCAGCGTGTCGGCCTTGCGCTTTGAGAACTCCGCCCTTACGCGTTGGTCCTCGGCATTTTTCTGCTGCTCCTCTGCCAACGCTCTCTGCTGCTCAGCAAAAGCCGTCTGCTGTTCTGCTACTCCACGTTGCTTTTCTGCTACAGTAGTGGCTTCCAAGGCTTTTTTCTCTGATGCGACGGCATTGCGCTCCGCTTCGAGGGCGTTCTGCCGCTCATGCTCGGAACGCTCACGCATCTCGTTGGCCACCCGGGTCTGCAAAAGGGCTTCCTCGCGCTTCTCGTCAGAGATTTCCCTCTGCTCGTTGGCTATCTCCTCCATCTGGGCACTGATGCTCCTGTCCACGGCCGACCGCATCTCCTTCTTCTCCAACTCTTTCATCTGGGTCCGAAGGTCTTCCACCTTCTTATGCTCCGAAAACCAGCCGACGAAACCCGTGGCCGCGATGCCTGCCAGCAACAAACCAGCCCATGCCGTTATGGTCTGCTTCCTATCCACGCTGATTGGCGATTAGAGTCGTTTGATGGCGAGCAACGTGATGTCATCGCTCTGTTCTGCTTCTCCTGCAAAGGCTTTCACGTCGGCCTTCACATTGTCAATCAACTGCTGGCAGTCTGTCTGAGAGTTGTTCCTCAACAATGCCTCCAACCGTTCCTCACCATACTCCTTCTCCTCGGTGTTGATGGCTTCGGTCACACCATCGGTATAGAGCAGCAGCGTGTCGCCACGTTCCAACCGGAAGGTCTCTTCGGAGAAATGGTAGTCTTTGACGATTCCTGCTACGATGTCTTCGCTGACGGGCAGTTTGTTGATGCTGCCGTCGGCCTTCACCACATAGGGTGGGTTGTGCCCGGCATTGGTATACGACACCTCGCCGGTCTTCAGGTCATAGATGCCATAGAAGACGGTGACAAACATGCTGTTGGCCGACTCCTCTGACAAAAGGTCGTTGGAGTAGGTGATGCATTCCGAGGGATTCACGTCCCTGAGTCCTGTGGCGCGGACGAGCGTACGGCTGACGGCCATGAAGATGGCGGCTGGAACGCCCTTCCCGCTGACGTCGGCGATGACGAAGCCGATGTGGTCGTCGTCGATGCGGAAGAAATCGTAGAAGTCGCCGCCCACGTCCTTTGCGGCATTCATCGAGGCTGCGATGTCTATCATATGGGCGCTTTCGGGGAAAGGCGGGAAAATGCGTGGGAGGATGGCCTGTTGGATTTCTCTCGCCACGGCAAGGTCGCCTTTGATGGACTCCAACTGGTGATGCTCCTGCTGCATCTCCTTGATGTAATTGATTTGCTCGATGGCTTTCTCTATCGTCAAGCTGAGGTCATCGAGGTCGATGGGCTTCGTCGCGAAATCGAAGGCGCCGTTGTTCATCGCCTGGCGTATGTTGCCCATGTCGCCATAGGCGGAAACCATGATGCACTTCAAGGCGGGGTTCTGCATCTCATTGATTTTCGTCAACAGCGACAGGCCGTCCATCTCAGGCATGTTGATGTCGCTGAGGATGATGTCGAAATCCTTTTCCTTGAGAAGCATCGTGAGAGCCTCCAAACCGTTGTGCGCAAAATGGAACTCGTATTCCCCCTTCCTGATTTTTCTCCTGAAGTATTGTGTCAATAACAGTTCAAGGTCGAGTTCATCGTCAACACTGAGTATTTTTACAGCCATAATATTGTATTTTTCTTTTTTGCATGCGAAAATAATGAAAAAAACAAGAAAAAGCACAAAAAAGCGATAAAAACTGAAAAAAATGGCTGTTTTTGGCTGATGAAAAGGCAAAAACACAATCATATATGCAAAAAAATCCCTCACTTTCATATCAGAAAAATCCCCACACTTTCAAGTAAGGAAGTGTGGGAGATTATTAGTGCATCATGGTCGCCCATGCTGTATATATAGGAGTAAGCTTACCTGCCACCACCGAAGTTACCGCGAGAGGTGCTGCCACTGCCCGCCATGTTGCCGGAGGCACGGCTGGCCGTGCGGCTTGGAGTATTGGCCGACCCGCTGCGATGGCTGTTGCCGAAGCCGCCACCCATCGAGGGATTCCCGCTACCCGTCATGGGACGGTTGCCGTTGTTGCTCCAGTTTACGTTACCATTGTTATTGTTATGATGATTTCCGTTGTTGTTATGATTCCCATTGTTGTGGTTGTTGTTATGGCTGCCTTGGCCCATGCGCGGGTTGGGGCTGTCGAAGTGGTGTCCGGCATAGAAACTGCTGGTCCTATGGCTGTGGCCACCCTTGAAGGTCACGAACACTGCGGGACGGTCGAAAAACATCCTTCCGACACCGTAGCGGCTGTAGATGGAGAAGGTCGCACCGGTGTTGGTCCAAATGACGGGACGGTAAAACCACTCGCTGGCCATGTAGAGGTCATACTGCCAGGTGCTGAGCACATAGCGCAGGTCGCGGTTGCGGATGTCCCACCAGATGCCGAAGACGTCGGCACGGGTATCGAGGTTGAGCAGGTAGTCGAGGTTGATCTCATACACTGCATCATATTGTGTTGCTGTGAGTCCGAGCTCGTAAGCCATCTTGTCACTGAGGAAGAGGGCCTCGTTGCGTGCTGCGGTGTACGGCATTGCTGCGGCGGAGATGGCTATCGTCATCATCATCACCATGGTCAAGATCTTCTTCATTGTCTTATCGTTTTGATGGTTCAACTTTT
>JAFWSS010000267.1 GCA_017524385.1 Prevotella sp. | reverse complement strand
GTAGGGGCGGGTCTTGTGCCCGCCTGCCGCCAAGAGGTCGGTGCCAGGTGGTAGAGACGGGATACATCCCGTCTCAGTGCGCACCACCTCATTTGGCGTGGCATTCCGCTGGTGAGACGGGATGTATCCCGTCTCTACAATAGCGAACCGAGCCTCCGATTAAAGCGGTGTAAAACATTGAACTTGCCGATTTTATCGGATTCCAAATCCTTATACTTGAAACATCGGGATTTCAAATCCCGATGAACATTCTTGGCGGCGGCCGTCGACAGTTGGTTCCGGCAGAGTTGCAGAACAAGCAACTTACGCCAAGAATGTTCAGGCGGATTTGCAAATCCGCCTGGAGGTAATATCAGGATTTGTAATCCGGTTATAGCGTCTATAAACACTTGCAAACCACGTTTTTATCGGATTTTAAATCCTTATACTTGAAACATCGGGATTCTTTAGACCCTTCGGGAAAAAGCGGCAGAGCCGAGCGGCAATTGGCTTCCCCTTCGGCCGTCGACCGTTGGTTCCCGATGAACATTCTTGGCGTCGGCCGCCGACCGTTGGTTCCCGGGAGAACATTTCCTTACGACGAATTTGTTGCCGGTTTGTCCTGTCGGCTTGCTAATCTTTTTTGTCAGGCTTGTTCTGGTATTGAGTGGGTGGCACGCCGTACATGGAGCGGAAGCAGCGACTGAAATAGCTGACGGACGAGAAGCCGGCGGCGTAGCTGATTTCGGTGATGGTCATATTGCCCTCGCGCAGGAGAGCGGCAGCATGGTGCAGTCGGATGGTACGGATGAATTCGGTGGGCTTTTGGCCTGTGGCAGACTGTATCTTGCGATAGAAAGTCATGCGGCTCATATTCAAGTCGCTGGACAGTTGTTCCACGCTGTAGTTGTTGTCTGCAATGTGTTGTTCCACCGTTGCCATGACCTTTTGGAGCCATTTGTCAGCGATGATGGGCTTCGCTTCGACGGCCTGTTCCTTTTCGGGCGTTTCCTTTTTCAAGGCGGCAAGGAAGCGTTTCCTTTGTTGATGCAGATGCCATATGTAGGCGACAAGGGCGAAAAGGATGACAAACAATGCAGCCAGCAACCACCATATCCACTGTGGCATTCGCTCCACGACCTCCTCTTCGGGTTGGCTCCAGCGTTTGCCCGGCTGTGTCTCCTGCAGTTCAAGACAATAGAAGTCTGCATCCTCGATGTTTTGTTGTCGGAGGGTGCGATGCACAGGGTCGTATTTTCTGATATGGCGATTACTGACAATGGTGAGTAGTCCTTCGCTGTCTTCCTGGAGAGCCACAATGGCATCGCCGTACTCATTGGAGGCATATTCATCGGTTTGGAGTTGCCCATCCTTGTAGGTCATGAGTGTGCCGAAGATGGTGGCGAGCCACAAAGTCCCATCTTTTGTGAAGGTCATGGCCGACACGTCCTTCATGTCAGGCAAGGCTATGGTTTCTTCACCTTGTTTCATCAGGCGGATGTCCTTGCCTGTGCTGAACCATAACTCTCCATCCGATTTCTTGGCAAAAGCCGTGGGGCGCGCTGATAGTCCGTATGCTGTCTGTACGGAGTCTGCGATGAAACGTGTAAGTGTCTGACCGTGATACCACGGTTCTTGGTCGTTGTTCGTCAAAACGTAGCAATTGCCAAGACCGTCGGCCACCAAGGCTCTGCCTTGAAGGTCGAGGGAGACACGACTCATGCTGATGCTGTCGCTTGCATTTGTCTGTTCCACGCTTCCGCTTATTGAGTGATATTTCACCACACCACGGCCGAATGTTCCGATGAGCAGTCCCCCATCCACGGCAGGGTCGTCATCGATGGTTGTCGGTGCGGCATCCACAGGCCAGGGTGCAGCCACGAGGTGCCCGTCGTCAAGACGCAGCAGGCCTCCATCCCATTCAGCGCACCATAGCCGTCCTTGTTGGTCTTCGTGCAGGCGAAAGATGTATTTGTCGCCACCGGGATAAACATTGAGCAACTGCCCTTTGTCATCGTATTCATATACTTTCTTGTTGGCCGTCATCCACCAATGGCCATTTTTGCTTACGATGATATCGTCCACCCGTTTGTCGTCCACGTCTTCCAACCGGCGGATGCTGTAGTCGTGCTTGTCGAGAAGGTTGGCACCATGGAACGTGCCGATGATGATATATCGTCCTGAGGCCTCTGCTACGCAAGCCACATCGTTGCTGCACAAGAGGTCGGGATGTTCTGCGTCGCTTCGAAACACGGTCATCCGTCGGCCATCGTCGCGGCACACCCCACCTCCCTCTGTGGCATACCATAGGAAACCCTCCGAGTCTTGTATCACTTGCGACACCCGTTGCGACGACAACTGTTCTTGACGCGGCAGGGATAGGCGTCGTTGCTCCTGTGCCCACCCTATAAGCGGAAGCAAGACGATGAAGAATAACAATTTCCTATGGTGTTTCATAAGAGATTTTTTAAATATTTTTACAAAGATACATAATTTCATCAATAAGTTACATCTTTGCAACTGATTTTTTCACATTTTCGTACCTTTGCACCAAGTTTTATTTCATCATCCTGACTGTGGGCGCAGTGAGGGCATCAATGAAAGGGATTGAGATGTCTTCAACTCAAGTTCACGTCAACAGAGAAATGACATTATTATCCAAATAGAACATATCAGACGTGTATGATTAAGCGACTATCTTTATTGCTTGTTGTCGCCCTTGCAGCGTTGCTGTCTGAGGCGCAGCCCATCACTGCGGGCCAGCATACCCGTGTGGAGACCGTCTATGGCACCATCGAGGGCTACAAGGACGGCGGTGTATTCACCTTCAAGGGCATTCAGTATGCCAAGGCGGAGCGGTTCATGCCACCCCAAGCACCAGACAAGTTTTCCAGCATCAGGCAGTGCAAGGTTTTTGGACCACAGGCACCGCAGGGCGAGAGTCTGAAGTGGAACGACCGCAACAGCCAGACGGACTACGGATTCGGCAACCAGTTTGTCACGGAGCCGATGGATGAGCAAAAGTGCCTGGTGTTGAACGTGTGGACGCCGGGCATCAACGACGGCAAGCGGCGACCTGTGTTCGTGTGGATTCATGGTGGCGGCTATACCGGCGGCTCCGCCCATGATCTGCCCTGCTATGAAGGGCGTGCGTTGGCAGAGGCCGGCGACATCGTGGTGGTGAGCCTGAACCATCGCTTGAACGTGCTTGGCTATGCAGACCTCACCGGTCTCGGTGGGAAATATGCGCAGAGCGTGAATCTCGGCCAGCAAGACATCGTGAAGGCTCTGGAGTGGGTGCGTGACAACATCACCCGTTTCGGTGGCAACCCCGACGAGGTGACCATAGGAGGACAGTCGGGTGGGGGAGGCAAGGTGTCCACGCTCATGGCCATGCCTTCCGCCAAGGGGTTGTTCAAGCGTGCCATTGTGCAGAGCGGTTCCACGCTGCGACAGGCTTCGCCAGAACAGACGCGTCCTTTCGGCATCGCATTCGCCCTGGAACTGGGGCAGCCCGCCACTGCCGATGCCGACTTCTCCAAGTTCACCTATGACGAGTTGAATTACGCTGTCACCCGTTTGGCACAACGGGGCATCCGTAGCGGTTTCTCCCCCGTGGTCGACGGCGACATCCTGCCGCAGCATCCTTTCGAACCAGCCTCTCCTGTTTCCAAAGACGTCCCCATGCTCATCGGCACTGATTTCAATGAGTTCACTTTCGACATCAGCCGTGACATGACATGGGACGAGGCCGAAGCCGTCGTCCGCCAGCGCCAGGGCGACAAGGCCGACCAATACATCGCTGCGTTCAAGAAAGCTTATCCCAATGCCGAGCCCAAGGAGATGACCTATGTGGATACGGGCTTCCGGGCAGGGGCTGTCAGGCAAGCTGCAGCCAAGGCGGCACAGGGAGGTGCTCCCGCCTACCTTTACTTGTTTACATGGAAACCCGAGAGCAACGCCCTCGGAGCCTCGCATGGCATGGAACTGCCCTTCATGCTCCACAACGTCAGCCTTCAGCGAGAGATGACGGGAGCCTCGGAAAAGGCTTACAAGTTTGAGAAACTCATCAGCAGCATCTGGATTGCATTCATCAAGACGGGCAATCCCAATGTCAAGGGGCTGCCCAAGTGGGAACCCTACAACGAGCAGACCGGCGTGACCATGGTTCTTGACAACAAATGCGAGCCACGGCAGCACCACGACCGTGAACTGATGCAGATGAGCCGCAGCATTTGGTAGCTGTTTCAACCTTGAAATGCCGCCATTCTTCATGTATTTGGCTTGAAAATATGCATTAAAACTACATTTAGTGCGAAAAAATACTTGGAGAATTCTTTTTTTTCCTATATTTGCAACTGTTAGTAAAACCAATTTACTAAAAACCAAACATGAGAAAAAACTTATTATTTGCGACAATGCTGTCGTTAAGCGTCATTGTGGGGATGCCATTCGTTGTCCCGCAAACGGCGACAGCTGCAACGACCCAGCAGACCGTCAAGGTGACGGGTCAGGTTGTCGACCAAGACGGTGAACCGCTCATCGGTGCCACCGTGAAGGTGAAAGGTTCGCAGACTGCTACTGTGACCGACATCGATGGCAACTTCACCCTCGATGTTCCCGCTAACGCCACACTCGTGTTGAGTTACGTGGGATTCAAAGACATGGAAGTGCCCACACAGGGGCGCACCTCTCTCGGAACAATCACGATGGAGAGCGACTCGCAGTTGCTCGAGCAAGTGGTTGTCGTGGGCTATGGCACGCAGAAAAAGGCCGACCTCACCGGTGCGGTGGCTGTGGTCAATGCCGATGAGCTGAAGCGTGTGTCACATTCCAACATCTCCACGATGCTGGAAGGCAAGGTGGCCGGTGTGCAAATCACCAGCGACGGCCAGCCCGGCGCCGACCCCTCGGTGCGCATCCGAGGCATTGGCTCCTTCGGCAGCACTGCTCCACTCTACGTCATCGACGGTGTGCCGATGGGCACCACCATCCGCGACTTCTCACCTAACGACATTGAGACCATCCAGGTGTTGAAGGACGCTTCGGCAGGCGCCATCTACGGTTCGCGTGCCGCCAACGGCGTGGTCATCATCACCACCAAGGGCGGCAAGAAAGACCAGCCGCTGAAGGTCGACTACAAAGGCTACTTGGGTATGGACATGATCGACGGAGGCGTCTACGACGTGATGAACTCCTCGCAGTACAGCCAGCTCTTGGGCTTGTCGAGCGAGAACACCGGCGTGGCTGCCCCTGGCGGCTACACCATGGGTGCCGACGGGCGCTACCATTTCATGGACAATACCGACACCGACTGGTTCAAGGAGGTGTTCAAGACAGGCTATCGCCAGAACCACAACGTGAACATGAGTGGAGGAGGTGCCAACAATACCTATAATATAGGTCTTGACTATTTCAAGCAGAAAGGCACGATGGAGGGCACCGGTCCCAATTTCGAGCGCTTCACCGCCCGCGTGAACAACACCATGGATACGAAGTTCATCAAGTTCCGCACCTCGATGGTCTATTCGCATTCCAACCAGGACAACATGTCCATCTCCAATGCCAACGAATACATCCAAGGGCTCTACGGCAACCTCCCCAACGTGCTGCTCGGCACGCTGACCATGCAACCCACCATCAAGGCATACGACGAGTCGACCTGGTGCCTGGACGACAGGGTGGGTGCCGCCAGCAACTGGGAATATGACGCCTATGGCTATGGCGTCTACTACGATGACATCCATGGTGACATCTCGGCCACGAACCCTCTGCTCACCAACAACCTCTTCTCGCGCAAAACCATCGTCGACCGCTTCGTGGGCACGGCATCTGCCGATGTGGACCTGCTGAAGATGATTGGCGTGGAAAGCGAAAATCACAAACTGAACTACAAAATCAACCTCTCCTATAGTGCAACCCACGCCAACGACAAGACTTGGATTTCCGCCTGGATACAGAGCAACCGCGTCTATCTCGCCAAGGACAACGAGCGTCTGACGAAGGCACACCGCAAGTACACCGACGCGCTGATAGAAAACACGCTGACCTACGACGGCACCTTCGGACTGCACCACATCAACCTCATGGGGGGCATCACCTATGAAGAGGAGAACACCAACACCTTGTCGGCATGGGGCCTGAACTACTCGGAACCATACTTCCTGCAGTTGCAGAATGCTGCCAAGCGCGATGCCGACTCCTACGAATACAAGCACGCCCTGAATTCCTATATCGGACGTCTCATCTACGATTACGACGGCAAGTACCTCTTCTCGGGCATCATCCGTCGCGATGGCAGTTCACGACTCACCAAGTCCATCCGTTGGGGAACCTTCCCCTCCGTCTCTGTGGGCTGGCGCTTCGACAAGGAGGAATTCTTCCCCTTCAGCCGCGACCTGTTCACGATGTTCAAGTTCCGTGCCAGCTATGGTGAACTGGGCAACGAGAACATCGGCGAGTATGTCTATCAGGCCACGATGCTGCGCAACAACATGAAGTACAGCTTCGGCAACTCCGAGGTGAGCGGCTCCGCCGTCTCCACCTATGTCAACGAGGAACTGGCATGGGAAAAGAAGTCGACCTCCAACGTAGGTCTCGACCTCGCCATGTTCCACAACCGCATCGAGTTCTCCGCCGAGTGGTTCAAGAACAAGTCCACCGACCTGCTCTACAACGTGTCGGTGCCCCTGAATGCCGGTGTGCAGAACACCAGCGTGACGATGAACGCCGCCTCGATGGAGAACACGGGTTGGGAATTCTCACTCACCTATCGCAACAACGACCACGCCCTGAAACATCAAATCAGTGCCAACATCAGCACCGTGCGCAACAAGGTGACCGCCTTGAGCACCGGCAAGGACACCCAGATTGACGGAGCCTATATCACAAGGGTGGGCGAGGAAGTCGGCAAGTTCTATGGCTGGCAGTATGGAGGCATCATCCGCACACAGTCACAACTCGACCAGTTGAACGAGAACGGCCGTTTGGCACACAACAACTTGGAACTTTCGAAGCAGCAAGCCGACCCGACCTATGTTCCCAACATCGTCGATGCTGGCAACTGGACCTACCAGCCAGGTGCACAGGTGGGCGACTGCTGGTATGGCGACGTCAATGGCGACGGACAAATCACCGATGCAGACCAGAAAGTGCTGGGCAGCGGCCTGCCGAAGATGAATTTCGGCCTCAGCGCACATCTGGAGTACAAGGGCTTCGACATGAGCATCTCCACTTTCGGCGCACTGGGCTACCACGTGTCCGACCATATCTACAACGCCCTGAACAGCAGCTATGGCTATGGCAACAAGGATGTGGCCCTGGCCGACGCCAACCGCTGGGCTGAGGACGGCACTTATCTGTCGGACGTGCCACGTACGTTCACCACGGTCACCCATCCCGGTGGCACGCTGGCATGGAACGATTTGTTCAGCGACCGTCAGATTCAGAACGCCGCTTATTGGAAGATTGCCAACGTGGAGTTGGGATACAACATCCCCAACCGCGTGTTTGGCGGTTACATCACGGGTGCCCGCATCTATGTGTCGGCACAAAACCTCTATACATTCACTGGCTACAAGGGATACAATGTGGACTATGCCCCCGGCACGTTCACACCGGGCTACAACTACTGCTCCTACCCCTCGGCACGCAGCTTCATGTGTGGTGTTAATTTCACGTTCTAATATCTATAAACAAGCTACATCAATATGAAACTATATCAATTATCGTTAGCACTTTTGCTGGTTCTTGGCACGCTGACTTCGTGCGAAGACAAGTTGGAACTCATCAACCCCAACCAGCAGACCACCGCGACCTTCGGCAAGACGGCCTCCGACCTCGAGGAATGTGTCGTTGCCGCTTACAACCACATCCGCATGGAAGGGTCCTACGCCCGTGTAGGTTATGGATACGACTTGTGCCGCGGCGACGAGGTATGGAACTCCAGCCAGGTGTGGTACCAGCCATTCGACGACCTGAACGCACCCGCCACCGAAGAGATGACACAGTGGGTGTGGCGTGAGTGGTACTACACCATCAACGTTTGCAATTTCATCTTGTCGCGCACCGTGGGTGACAACGCTGCGCTTGACGAAGGCATGAGGCGTGCAAAGGGACAGGCGCTGTTCCTGCGCGGACTGAGCTACTACAACCTGGTGGGCTACTACCAGAACCCGCCGCTCATCACCGACTACAGCCAATACGGCTCGCTCGACGGACTCTATGCTTCCAACAGCACCTATGCTGAAGTGTTGGAGCAGGTGGAGAAGGATTTCTCCGAGGCCATGACACTGCTGCCCAGCCGCGATGCCGGTGGCGAGTGGGCCAAGGGACGTGCCAACAGTGGTGCCGCAGCTGGATACTATGCCCGTGCGCTGATGATGAATCACAAGTATGCTGAGGCGCTGGCAGTGCTCAAGGACATCATAGCTGGCACCTACGGCCACTATGAGTTGATGAAGAACTATGGCGACAATTTCCGCGAGGGTTCACAATACGAGAACAATGCTGAAAGCCTCTTCGAGGTGCAGTTCCTGGACTTTGGCACGCAAGGGACCGACGAGGAATGGACACCGGTGAACACCAGTTCCAACGCCACCCAGGCCCATGCCATAGAGAGCAACTTCTGCCCCGGTTCCTTCGGCGGCTGGGCCGACCTGTCGGCTTCCCCATGGCTCTACCAACTTTTCAAGCAGGAGCGCACCACCGATGGCAGGCTCGACCCGCGCCTCTATTGGACCATCGGCACCTACGAGGCCGACTGGGAAGGCTTTGAGAACGGCAATGTGTGCTACAAGAAAGGCATGGACGCCATCGACAACGTGGTGACCAACAACAACAACGGCGGTCTGCCCATCGCCAAGTGGACCAACATGCGCACCAACCTCTACGAGTCGGTGGTCACCGGTCTGCATTGCGGCATCAACCTCCGCATGATGCGCTACAGCGACGTGCTGCTGCGTGCTGCTGAGTGTGAGAACGAGGTCAACGGCCCCACACAGCAAGCCATCGACTGGATCAACCAGGTGCGCAACCGTGCACAGCTGCCAGGCCTGAAGCTCGCCGATTTCAACAGCAAGGACAAGCTTTTCGAGCAGATTGCCAATGTGGAGCGTCCAAAGGAGTTCGGCTGTGAGTTCGGACGTGGCTTCGACCTCATCCGCTGGGGATTCTTTTACAGCGCCGACCGTCTGCAACAACTCAAGGCACATGGCGCCGTGCTGCTGAGCAACGACCCCAGCGTGGTGAAGATGCCGGTGGACTATGCCACGCTGCCCAAGGCTGCCGACGGCACCTTGGAGAAGCCCTACAAGACTTCATACGACACCTTCGTCCAAGGACATGAGTTCATTCCCATCTACCAGGGGCTTCTCAATGCCAACCCCAACCTGAAGGGTAATTCTGCCAACAGCAACACCAACAACTCCGCCTATTTCGCTGAGCAGGGATGGACGGTGCATCCTGTGGTGAACCTCTGATGGAAGCAAAGAAGTGATTAACAGTGAATAAGTAAGAAAGCAAAAATCATGAAATATCTCAATCAATTATCAACGGTCTTCGCTGCTGCCGCCATGGGTCTGATGGCCCTGACGGGCTGTGAAGGTGGCGACTTGTATTCCGTAGACGCACCCGACTGGATTTCTGCCAAGGCCGACTCCATCGCCGCTGCCAACACCCCCGAGGAGTTGGAAGGCATGATGGAAGATGTATATACCATCGGCGCCACCGACTATACCACAGGTTGGTGGGCTGCCTTCTCCAAGTATTATCAGATTGCCGAGGGACAGGTGTGGAATGCACAGTTCAACTTGAACATCAACCCTGCAGCTACCAATACCTACAAGAACTTCGCCATGATTCTCTGCAACGACGAGGACCGTGGCGCAGCCAACTACCAGGAGTATGGTGCCATCCGCTTTGACAACCAGCCGAGCGGCAACTCCGAGTGGGGCACTTACATCGACCGCAGCTGCGTGGAGAGTACGCTCACTTTCGATACCGACACCGACGACGGCGTTGACAAACTGGGTGGCAAGGTGACTGTGACCATCGACCGCACCGTACCCAACCTGTTCTATGTCAGAATCACCAATGGCGTGGTGACAAAGACCTACGTCCAGAAGACCGCCATGCCCAATCTCAACGCCGATCCAGGCAACACCAACATCCGGGCATTCATCGTGCCGGAAGGTTCCTATATCAATTTCCTGCAGACCAACATCGAACCCATTGGCGGATGCACTTCTGCCGAGGACAAGCTGCCATTGTCGATGAAGCTCAACGGCGTGCCACGCAAGGTGCTGCAAGGCACTGAGATGGCCGACGCCTTCGCCAACGTCACCGCTACGGTGGAATTCGAGCAAGGTGTGTCGAAGACCGTGCCCTATGCCGACCTCATCCTGCAGGCCGTGCCCGACATGTACTCGCTGGGCAAAAAGACCATCGTGGCCGTGTATAACAAGAGTTACAAGGGCGAGAACTGCACTCCGGTCATTGCTTCTGAAGAGTTCGAGGTGGTCGACAAGATGTTCACATGCGTTGGCTCTGCCGACAATACCACCGCATTCTGGGGCGCTCACTCCGAAGCCATCAAGGTGGCTCCAAACGAAACCTTCGTCACCACATTCACCAATTACACCACCGGAGCCAACAACTGGAACAACTTCATCGTTGTCCTGGCTTCGCAGGATGGCTCCACCGAATATGGCGTGCTTCGTGCCGACAACTGGGGCTGGGGCACCGGATGGGCAGGCGAACAACTCTCATCGGTGTGCAATCCCAGTGGTGGACAATCCGACTGGAGCTCATGGCTTGCTGCCATGGATGGCGCAAGGGTCACCGTATATGTCACCAACAACGGCAACGGCACGGCTGATGTGCGCACCGTCATGGCTGGCACCGATGGCAACACCTATACACAAGACTACATCGGACTGAACACCGTCACCAACCCCGACGACTTCTACTTCCACTTCACCGTGGACGGTTGCCACTTGGAGTTTGACGAAGTGGTAGGTGCCGAGAACAATTCCACCGGCTTCTGGGGCGATCATTCCCAGGCATTCCGCGTACCCGTGGGACAAACCCTCACCCGTCGCTTCAAGAACTTCACCAGTGGAGGCGCCAACTGGAACAACTTCGTGGTTGTCCTGGCCTCCGAGGACGGCTCATATGAGTATGGCGTGCTTCGTGCCGACAACTGGGGCTGGGGCACCGGATGGGCAGGCGAAGAACTCTCCTCGAAGTGCTGGTCGAGCGGTGGACAGGCCGACTGGGCTGAATGGCTCGCCGCCATGGATGAGGCGATGGTCACCGTCTCTGTCACCAACAATGGCGACGGTACGGCAGATGTCAGATGCATCATGGTGGGCAACAATGGCCAGACCTACACGCAGGACTATCTTGGACTGAACACGGTCACCAATCCCCAAGACCTGTTCTACCACCTCACCATAGACGGCTGCCACCTCGTCTTTGAATAGGCGCAGCTCGTAGCTGGTTTTGAAAAGCTCGGGGCAGGATGCATGTCCTGCCCCGTTTTCAATGGCTGCAGACTTGGGCGCAAGCCGTTGGAATCAGTCAATACAACAATGTGCCAAGGGCTTTTCATCAAAAACTGACGTGAGGCATACGCACAATTACTTACAAAATGTCCCCGATAACAGAACAATGAAAAATATGAAGAAAGCAATCTTGACCATCGCTCTGACGGCAGGCTGCCTGGGAGTGTCGGCTCAGTCGGAGGCCATCCGAATCGACCTCGGCCAGAAAGGTGCCGTGGTATCCCCCAATCTCTATGGCATCTTTTTCGAAGAAATCAGTCATGCAGGCGACGGTGGCCTTTATGCCGAGTTGGTGCAGAACCGTGGCTTCGAGGAGCACGTGCTGCCATCAGGAATGACATTCAAGGACGGCAAGGCTTACGCCCCTGATGCCATGAACTACGAACATAGAAACAACCGCAACTGGAACATACCCTGGAACTTGGAGGAGAAGAAGATGACGGGGTGGCGCGTGACTGGCATGAACGCCACCGTCGCTGGCGAGGTTGTGGAAACCCCGTCGCCGCTGCACAAGAATACGCCCCACGCCATGCAACTCAATATCAAGAAGGTGCAGAAAGGTGGCAAGGCTGTATTGACGAATACGGGTTACTGGGGCATGGGTTTGAAGGCTGGAGAGCAGTACGACCTACGTTTCTATGTCAAGTCGGCCAATTACAAAGGTGGCATCACCGCACGTCTGGTGAATGGCGAGACAGGTGCATCGTTAGGGACGGCAACCTTCACCAACAAGCAACTGAAGGACTGGACGGAACTGACCGCCACGCTGACTGCAGAGAAGACTGCAGCCAAGGGTGAACTGTCACTGGAGTTCGACAAGGCAGGCACCGTGCTCGTCGACTACGTGTCGCTCTTCCCGCAGGCCACTTTCAAGGGACGCAAGAACGGGCAGCGTGCCGACGTGGCGCAGATGCTGGTCGACCTGCATCCGAAGTTCATGCGCTGGCCCGGCGGCTGCATCGTCGAGGGTGCCACGTATGAGAACCGTGTGAAATGGAAGGAGACGCTGGGCGACCCCATGACACGTCGGGGAGAGTGGGACGTCTGGGGCTACCGTGCCACATGGGGCATGGGCTACCATGAGTTCCTGCAGTTCTGCGAAGACCTCGGCATGGATGCCATGTTTGTGAACAACGCCGGCATGTCGTGCTCCGTGCGCAATGGCGACTTCGTGAGCAGCGATGCCGACATGGATGCTGTCGTCCAGGACTTCCGCGATGCCATCGACTACGCTCTGGCCGACCCCGCAACAAACAAGTGGGCCAAGATGCGTGCCGAGGCCGGACATCCGAAACCGTTCCCCTTGAAATATGTGGAGATAGGCAACGAGAACGTGGGGCCCGAATATGTCAAGCATTTCAACCATATCTTCAAGCGACTGAAGGCAGAATACCCGCAAATCACGTTCATCAACACGCTTGGCCACACTGACCGGCTGTTGGAACAGATTCCCGGCGACTACATGGTGGACCCTCATTGGTATCGCGACCCGAACTTCTTCTTCAACAACAACCATCTCTTCGACGACGCACCACGCACCCACGACATCTATGTTGGTGAGTATGCCTGCAATGGCGGCGTGGGAGCCGGCAACCTCATGGCTGCCATCAGCGAGGCTGCCTTCATCATGGGCATGGAGCGCAACAGCGACGTGGTGAAGATGTCCTCGTACGCCCCGCTCTTTGAAAACGAGAACCGCCGCGACTGGCCCTGCAACCTCATCCACATCAACAGTTCCGAGGTCTATGGCCGCGCATCCTACTATGTGCAGCAGATGGCCGCAGTGAACCGACCCACCTATAATGTCTTCGTGAGCGAACCGTCGACAGCCGGAGAGGCTGTTCCCTTCGCCGCAGGCACCATCGGATTGGGCAGCTATGCCACGCAGTGTGAATACCGCAATGTCAATGTGACCACCGCCGATGGCAAGACCATCGCTTGCAATCCGACGCAGTTCCAGAAACAGCGTGGCGAGTGGACGGTGACGGACAACACCCTCGCCCAGACCAGTAACGAACAACTCACCCTGTCGCTCCTCCCTTCGTTCAGCAGCAACGACTTCACCTTGGAATTGCAGGCACGCAAGACGGGCGGCATGGAGGGCTTCTTCATCTACTATGGCATGGATGAGCACGGCCGCAACGGCTATGCGGTGAACATCGCCGGATGGAACAACCGCACGTCGGCCATCCAACCCATCCGTCGCGGACGCACCAACGACATCCTGGGCCGCCAGGTTCCGCAGACGGTGGAGAACGACAAGTGGTATGATGTGAAAGTAGTGGTCACGCCTCAGCTCGTCACCCTCTATATGGATGGCAAGGAAATCCTTTCAGCCCAGCCTGCCGCACAGACCCGCCATTTCTGTCAGACGGGATACGATGAGGCAACCTCCGAACTCGTCATCAAGGTGGTCAACGGCACCGACCAACCCTATCGTCGCTCGTTTGCCATCGATGGTGCGAGGAATGTCATGCCCACGGGCCATGTCATTACGCTTTGTGGCAACGCCAACGATGAAAACACTTTTGAACAACCTACAAAACTCGCTCCGCAGACCACGCTTTTCGGCAAGTTCGGCAAGCTGTTTGATTACGAGTTCGCACCCATGTCATTCACCATCATGCGTGTGAAGGTGGAGAAATAGACAAAGCATGACCCAATCAACAAAGGAAAAAGAGATGACACACAAATTGCTGCTCACATTGGCACTCGCGACCATATGCATGGCAAGTGCCGCACAGGGACCTCGCCGCGGTTTCCAGCGCGAGGCGTTCCAGACAGAGACCCCTATGGTCCACGACCCCGTGATGGCCAAGGAAGGAGACACTTATTACATCTACGCCACAGGAATGGGCATCCAGCAGATGACGTCGAAGGACCGCAAGACTTGGACGGTGCTGCCACAGCCCGTGATGACGGTCATTCCAGGATGGACGACCGACTCCGTGCCTGGTTTCAGAAACCATGTGTGGGCGCCGGACGTCATCCAGTGGCATGGGCGTTGGTGGTTGGCATACAGCTGCTCCACCTTCGGCAAGAACGGTTCGGCGATAGGCCTGCTGAGCAGTCGCTCGTTGGCTGCCAACATGTGGAGTGACGATGGCTGCATAGTGACCTCGCACGACTGGACGCGAGGCGCCGACGGGCAGATGACGGGCGACAATTGGAATGCCATCGACCCCAACTTCGTCATCGACGACAACGACACCCCGTGGCTCGTATGGGGGTCGTTCTGGGACGGCATCCAACTGGCCCGCCTTGACTCCACCATGCATATCGCCAAGGGAGTCAAGCCCAGGACCATAGCACGTCGATACGACCCGAACTACAAGCCCTCGGAGCCCAACCCCACGTCGAAATATGCCGGCACAAACGCCATCGAGGCGCCGTTTATCTTCAAGCACGGTGGTTATTACTACCTTTTCGTGTCGTGGGACTACTGCTGCCGCGGTGCCAAGAGCAACTACCGCGTGGCCGTCGGACGTAGCAAGAGTGTCGAAGGCCCTTATCTCGACCCAACGGGCAAGGATATGGCCAACGGGGGCGGCAAGCTCTTCCTGGAAGGCGACAAGAAGGAATGGGAGGCGGCCGGACATTGTGCAGCCTACAATTTCGATGGTGAAGACATCTTCATCTGCCATGGATACAGTGCCACGCAAAACGGCAATGCCATGCTCATCCAGCGGCCTATCTCCTGGACTACTGATGGATGGCCTGAGTTGAAACAGTGAATGTCGCCTTTTGGTTTTTAAATGCTCACCTTGCGGTTGAGCATTTTTTTTTGTAGAAAAGCATTTTTTAGGGGTGCATATTATTTGCGTAATTCGCGTTTTTTAATTAATTTTGCAAAAATAATCTAAATTAAAACGAATTACCTAATAACAAACCTATGAAGAAATTCTTTATCTGTATCACTCTCGCCTTGGTGGGAATGGTAACCTCGTGCGTTGACAAGGACGTGGAGGTGGATGC
>JAFWSS010000266.1 GCA_017524385.1 Prevotella sp. | reverse complement strand
CCGTAGCATTGGGCGGCGTGTCGCTCGAAGTGAAGAAAGGGGAGTTCGTGGCCATCATGGGGCCGTCGGGCTGTGGCAAGTCCACGTTGCTCAACATCTTGGGACTGCTCGACAATCCCACTGGCGGAACCTACTTTCTCGATGGCGAGGAAGTGGGCAAACTGAAGGAAAGCCAACGCACCAAGGTTCGCAAAGGGCATATCGGCTTCGTGTTCCAAAGTTTCAACCTCATCGATGAACTGAACGTGGAGGAGAATGTGGAACTGCCACTCACTTATTTGGGCGTTTCCAAGAAGGAGCGCAGACAGCGTGTGGAGGAGGTGCTGCGCCGTATGGCCATCTCGCATCGTGCCCATCATTTCCCCCAGCAACTCTCCGGCGGTCAGCAGCAGCGTGTCGCCATCGCCCGTGCCGTGGTGATGAATCCCAAACTGATTCTCGCCGACGAGCCGACAGGTAACCTCGACTCCAAAAACGGTTTGGAGGTGATGCAGCTGCTCACCCAACTCAACCAGGAGGGCACCACCGTTGTGATGGTGACACACTCAGAGCGTGATGCAGGCTATGCCCAGCGCATCATCAACCTCCTCGACGGACAGGTGGTGCCGGAAGTAAGGTTGTAAATGGACTCAATTATTAATTATAAATTATAAATTATTAATTCTCTTCACCTTCTTCCTCCCATGAAGAGATAGGTGGTGAAGGGCAGCTTGGTGCGCATCAGCCAATAAACCAGCAGGCTGAGGGCCAAGGTGAGTGCGATGGCGAGGATGTAGATGATGAGCAGGAGCCACCAGGAATGTACTGTGAAGAATCCTGCCCCCAATAGTGCCATAAGACTTCCCGAGACGAAGAAATGGAAGGCATATACGAAGAAACTGGCGTTGGAGAGCGACATGTCCTGCACGTACCATGTGCCCGCTCTCACCATGATAGTAGTGAGCGACATGCCGAAGATGATGGCGAACACCGCTTCCAAGTGATAGACAAACTGGCATGGGGCCCAATACTCGATGACGACGAGGATGACCAGGAAGATGAGAGCCGGGATGACAAAAGGCAGCATGGCCACGATGAACTCTTTCTTGCGTATGCCGTAATAGGCGCCGAAACTGAAGAAAAGCCAGCATTCGGGGTTCAGGCCCGTCACCTCAGGTATGTATCCGAAACCGAAGATGATGGCGAGGAAGAGGAGATAGCGCACGATGGGCCGCTTGCCGGCGAGTATGATGAACCCTTTCACCAAGAGAAAGATGATGGGTGAGCACAACATCACCACCATCAGGTCGCGCATGAACCAGAACGGCACGTCGATGGGTGCTGCGATGGTGCTTGTGCCGCCTTTCACCAGGGAGATGTCCCAGAATGCTTTCAGCCCGTCGAGGAAACTCATCTGGTCCATGGGCACGCCTATGATGGGCACTCGGTTGGTGAAGAGTCCCACAATGATGGCCAGGAGCAGCAGCAACAGGTTCCACAGGAAATAGGGAACGAGGAGCGACTGCACACGCCGTGCCAGTTTGCCCAGGTAGATGTCGGTGGTGAACTTCCCCGTCTTGAAGAACAGGTATCCCGAGATGAAGAAGAAGAAAGGTATGGCAATGGTGGCCACACGCTGCGAGACCATCTCGATGATCTTGCTCGCGTAGGGTACGGAGGCCCAGTCCCCACCCAGCGTGGTGATGTCGCAATGTATGGTCAACACCAGCACGATGAGTGGGAACCGCAGGAATGCAATGACTTTTGACTGTAGGTCGGTGGGCCTCATGGGATAAGGATTCTAGGAAGCTCTAGGAAGTTTTAGTAAGCTCTAGGAAATAGTAGGGAGCTGCCATCAACCTCTCTCGGCGATGAGGCGCTCTGCCATGGCTCTTCCGAGAGCCTCGCACTGTGCGCGTGTCACGTCGTTGATGGCTTGTTTCATCTCCACGGGTTCGCCGACGGCTTCGAAATGCAGCGCCGTGTCGTTCCATTCCTTGATTTTCGCCACTGCCTTACTAGCCCATCCGTAACTGCCAAACCAGGCGATGAGTCGGTTTTTCATATCCTTGTGGGCCAGTTCGGAGAGGAGGACGTCCATCTCGTGGTAGAGGCTTGTGTTGTAGGTGGGTGCTCCCACGATGAGGGCCTTGTAGCGGAAGATGTCGCGCAGGATGTAGGAGTGGTGTGTCTTCGAGACGTTGTAGATGACGATGTTCTTGATGCCAGCCTGGCTGGCAGCGTTTGCAATGATTTCCGCCATGCGCTCGGTGTTGCCATACATCGTGCCGTAGCAGATGACGATGCCCTCCTCGCTGTCGTAGCGGCTGAGGCGGTCGTAGATGTCGACGACCTTGCCGATGAAGTCGTGCCACACGGGTCCATGTGTGGCGCAGATGTAGTCGAGCTGGATGCCAGCGAGTTTTTTCAGCGCGTTCTGCACGGGTGTGCCATACTTGCCTACGATGTTGGAGTAGTAGCGCACCATCTCCAGCCAGAATGTGTCGCAGTTGATTTCGCTGTCGATGATTCCTCCGTTCAATGCTCCGAAGCATCCGAAGGCGTCGCCGGAGAAGAGTACGTGGCTACTGCTGTCGAGGGTCACCATCGTCTCAGGCCAGTGCACCATGGGAGTGAGCACGAAGGTGAGTTCGCGGCTGCCGAGGCTGAGTGTGTCGCCATTCTTCACCTCCACGTCGTCGGGTGACGCCACGCCATAGAAGCCTTGCATCATGCCGAAGGTCTTCTTGTTGCCCACCACGCGGATGTCGGGGTAGTATTTCTTGATGAGTGCGATGGACCCGCTATGGTCGGGCTCCATATGGTTGACCACGAGGTAGTCGACGGGCCTGTCGCCGATGACCTCGCGGATGTTCTCCAAATATTGTGTGAAGAAGTCCACCTCCACGGTGTCGATGAGGCAGATTTTCTCATCGACGATGAGGTATGAGTTGTAGGAAACGCCGTTTGGCAGAGGCCATAGTCCTTCGAAGAGGGCTTTGTTGCGGTCGTTGACGCCGACGTAATGGATGTTGTTGGTTATTGTTTTCATTGGGTGTGGTTTTTTGTTGTGTGTGGGTGATGGTTTCCTGGTGTTTTACCATTCCAGGTAGGTGTCTTTCTCTCCTTTTGCGTCCTCAGCCATCTGGGCGCCAAACTCCAGTGAAATGGAGTTGTCGATGCTTTGGCAGCAGTTGGCGGCGAACATCTGAGCCCAGTGTATGACTTTGTCCCAGATGCGAGCGGGCAGTCCTCTGTCGAGTGCCTCTCGTGTGATGCCGTATCGCATGAGTCCATATACGAAGCCGGCATTGAAGTTGTCTCCGGCGCCTATGGTGCTCACCGTGTTGGTTTGTATGATGGGGAAGCTTTTCTTGATGCCTCGTGTTGCACGTAGCTCCACGTTTTTCACTCCGTTGGTGCAGATGAAGTTCTTGCAATAGAACGACACCTCTGCGTTGAAGATTTTGTCGGGGTCTTCCTTGTTGTACAGCACGCGGAAGTCGTCGACGCTGCCACGGACGAAGTCGGCGTATTCAAGGTTTTCAAGCAGGTTGGGCGTGATTTTCATCACCTCGTTTTTGTGCGACGGGCGGAAGTTCACGTCGTAGTAGAGGATGGCTCCGTGGTTGCGGGCGTAGTCGAGGAACCCGAGCACTTGCGGGCGGATGACGGGGTTGACGGCGTAGTATGAGCCGAACATGACGATGTCGTCGCGGTTCACCTCCGGGCATACGAACTCCAGTTGGTCGTGGCTGTGGTCTTTGTAGAAGAGGTATTCCGCCTCGTTGTTCTCATCGAGGAATGCCAGCGAGATGGGCGACTTGCTCTCGGGGTATACGTGCATCTCGTCGGTGTTGACATGGTTGTCCTTCAGGAACTTGATGATGTTCTTGCCTACCCGGTCGTTGCCGGCCTCGCTGATGAAGGATGTGTTGACGCCTGCCCTTCCGAGGGAGATGATGCCGTTGAAAACGGAGCCGCCTGGCACGGCTCCGATGGGTTGCTCGTTCTTGAAGATGATGTCGAGCACTGTTTCTCCTATTCCTATTACTTTGCGCATAAGTATTCTGTTTTGGATGCAAAGATAGTGCAAACAAAGCGCATTGCAAAACAAAAGACAAAGTTTTTGTTTTTAGGGATAGGTATAGGAAGATTGAAGATTGAAAATTGGGGATTGAAAATTGGGGATTGAAGATTGAAAATTGAGGATTGAAGATTGAGTCCACTTGAAAAAGTGGACAGGGAGCAAAAGGGCGGTGCGCATCTCCCCTCCCCTCGCAGGGGAGGGGTTGGGGTGGGGTGAATAAGTCTTGAAAAACAACAAGTTACAGACCCCACCCCTGCCCCTCCCCTTGAGGGGAGGGGATAACTAACACCGATATTTGCTCAAACAGGACTTT
>JAFWSS010000265.1 GCA_017524385.1 Prevotella sp. | reverse complement strand
ATTGAATATTGAAAATGGAAAATTGATAATTGAAAATTGAAAAAGAGCATAGTCAAGCTTGACACTGCTCTTTTTCAATCTTGCCCCAAGAAACGCTGCCCCAAGCCCAAGCCCATTGCCGACTTCCTACTCTCGTAACTCCAACGACCAAGGGGAAGCACCTACGCCACCTTAAAGGGTAGCGGCCTCTCCTGATTGGTGAGCCGGATGACCAAAAGTATTAGGATATGCAGAGTATAAGCACACAAAAAAGGAGTCTCTTTTGGAGACTCCTTTTTTGTGATGTATCTCAAGATTAGCGTACTTCAACAGTAGCGCGGCGGTTGAGCTCGAACGGTGAGAGGATGTCCACACCACCCTTGCCAACAGCAGTGATCTTTGAGCGGTTCACGCCCATGCCAACGAGTTCCTCGACGACGGTCTTTGCACGCTCGTCGGAGAGCCACTGGTTGTGGTCGGGTTTGCCGGTAGCGCTGTCAGCATAACCGGTTACGAGAAGTTCGGAGTTGTTGTCGATGGCGAACTTACCCACAGTGCGAACGTCGACCATGTCACGAGAGTAGGAAGGACCACTCTTCGTCTTGTCGCAGTAGAAGAACACGGTAGCAGGAGCAGCAATACCCTTCACGATGGGCTTTGGCTCTGGGCACTTGTGGTTCTTGATGAGGTTGTTCAGACGGTCAATCTCAGCGTTGGCGTCATCCAACTGAGCGTTGAGGGCGTCGATTTGCGACTGATGGAGAGCCTTGATGGCAGCCACGTCGGGCACCTTGTCCCAAGTACCACGGCCGAGGTTGAAGGTCAGACCAAGTTCTGCATAGAGGAGGTTGTCGTGTGAATCCCATCCACGATGGTTGGGATCGAGGTCGGTATCATACTTTTTGAAGTCGATGTCGTTCTCAATACGGTTCCATCCCACTTCAAGGTTCAGGAACACCTTGCGGCTGAGGCGGAATTCATTGAGGATACCAGCGTTGAGGTCCATTGCATAACGGTTGTGAGTCATGGAGCGACCAACACCACCACCAACGAATGGAATGAAGTTCCAAACACGGTCGGGATTGTAGCCATAGAGCATATTGCTCACATTGAAGAGGATATTCTCATTGAGGAGCCAGAATTTGTTCAACTTGCCCACGCCGTCACCTTTGGCGTCAGCACGCACTTGCTTGCCCCAGATACCCATAAGCTTGGTACGGAGACCAAGGCCAGGAGTAAACCATTTACCAATGGCGACAGAAGCACCAGGATTTGAACGGAAATCCTCGATAGGACTGGTGGGGAGGTTTGAACCATGCTCCTCAGCAGAGTACCAAGCATTCCACTGTCCTCCTACCTGAATGAACCAATTGCTCCAGAAAGAATTGGTGGCCACGCTGTATTTCAGCGTCGGGTCATCCTGTGCATTGGCCGAAAAAGATACGCCGACTAAAGCCAGCACCATTAATAGTTTTTTCATAACCTTTTATGTTTTTAAAGAATCAAAAAATTAATTATATTCGTTTCTACACATGATTTTCCGTGGCAAAGATAATATTTTTTTTCAAATCATATTATCTTTCATTAAGATTTTTTTGTTTTTTCTCAAAAAAAAGCATCAAAACCCTCATTTTTCCTCACTTTTTCGTGGAATCATCCCAGCAAATGCTCGATTTCTTCTTGTTGCAATATGCATAGGATGTTTTTCCCGTCAGGGCTCATATTGACGTTTGAGCAACTGAAGAGACGGTTGACAAGGCTCTCCATCTCCTCGTTTGACAGCACCTGTCCTTGAGGTATGGCAGCCCGCCTTGCCATGGTCAGCGCCACGGTGGCATCCACCTCTTCCCTTGGCCTGCCCACCTTCTCTTTCGCCGCCGCGACAATCTCCCGCAGCATGGCCGTGGCATCCACACCCTCGATGTCGGCCGGTACGCCATCGATGGAGAAAGACCCACCTCCAAGGTTGGAGATGGAGAATCCGACCTCCGAAAGTTCTGGAGCGAGTTGCCCCATGACCCCCGCCTCAGTCGGCGGGAAGACGACGATTTCGGGGAAGAGCATGCTTTGCGACGCCCATCGGTGCATCCTCATCTTTTCGAGATATTCCTCGTAAAGAACCCTCAGATGAGCCCTGTGCTGGTCGATGATCATCAGTCCCGACTTGACAGCCGTCATGATGAACCTCCCCTTATATTGATAATGTATAGGCGACTTCTCGTCGATGATGTCGGCAGGGGCATCCCCTTCCTCCTCTCCGTCGAAGAGAGTGCGCTCTTGCGACACTTCCCCCTCTGTGTTTTGGTACAATTCCTCCCAATGCTTCATATTGGATGCTCCATGGCTGCCAAGGGAGTCCTTGAAAGGGTTGTAAAGCGGGTTTCCCCCGCCTGCCGGCGGGTTGTAGTTGTCGTTTCCCGATATGAATGGCGGGAAATCGGGCTTTCCCTCCGTGTCGAAATCTATGGACGGCACATCGTTGAATTTCCCCACGGCATCCTTGACGGCCGCAGAGAGAATCTGCCAGATGGCTTGTTCGTTGTCGAACTTGATTTCCGTCTTTGTAGGATGGATGTTGACGTCGATGTCACCAGGATCCACTTCGAAATAGATGAAAAACGGGACTTGCTCGCCCTGTGGCACCAGTCTTTCAAACGGTGCCATCACCGCCTTTGCAAAATAGGGATGCCTCATGTATCTTCCATTGACGAAGAAGAACTGGTGCGCCCCCTTCTTCCTTGCCGCCTCCGGTTTTCCCACGAATCCAGAGATACGGCACAGGGTTGTATCTACAGCCACTGGCAGCAAGTCCTGGTTGATGCGCTTGCCGAAGACATCGATGACACGCTGCCTCATGCCCGCCGCCCTGAGCGACGACACCTCAGTCCCGTTGCTGTGGAGCGAGAAGGTCACTTGCGGGTATACGAGCACGATTCGTTCGTATGCAGCGAGTATGTTGTTGAGTTCCGTAGCATTCGACTTGAGGAATTTCCTTCTTGCCGGCACGTTGTAGAAGAGGTTCTCCACCTTGAACTGGCTTCCCACGGCACACTGCACCGGTTCCTGCGAGACGAATCTCGAGCCATGTATGGTGGTGACGGTGCCCACCTCGTCGGCAGCCATCCTTGTGGTGAGTTCCACCTGTGCCACGGCAGCGATGGAGGCGAGAGCCTCGCCTCGGAACCCCATGGTATGCAGGTCGAAGAGGTCGTCGGCCTTTCTTATTTTGGAAGTGGCATGCCTTTCGAAAGACAGTCGTGCGTCGGTGGCCGACATGCCACATCCGTCGTCGATGACGAGGATGGAGGTTTTTCCCGCATCCACCACCATCACGTGCACCTCCTTCGCACCGGCGTCGAGAGCGTTCTCCATCAGTTCCTTCACCACCGATGCGGGTCGTTGTATCACCTCGCCGGCAGCAATCTGGTTGGCCACGGAGTCAGGCAGAAGTTGTATGATGTCGCTCATGGCGTTGTCGGTTGTTTCTTGTCACGTTTGATGGGCACCTGCCTCAATCTCTTCTCCAATGCCTTCGGAGAGTCGTTCTCTCCTCTTGAGGAAGCTTTCTTGTCGTGCCTCCCCGGGATGTAGTAGATGTCGTCCTTGTTGGCAGGACGTATATAGTCATACCATCCGAAATGAGGGAGGTAGTCCTTTTCCGGCGGTATTTGCATCATCGGGTAAAGCACGCCCTCCGACTTGGCAGCCCAAATTTTCTCCATTTTCCGCTCATTGTTAAGAAACAACCTCATCGTGTCGGTCTCCATATACACCATCCCGATGAGTGTGCTGTCACGGTCCTCTATGGGATAATAAACGGTCTGCACGTTGCCAATGGCTTCGCTCATCTTGAGGACGCCCTCCTCGAAATAAGCGTTCATCACCCTTGATGCGACTTGGTTGTAATACACCTTTTCCGGATGCTCGTAGTCGTGCTTCATCTCTATGGATAGCGCGTTGGACATGACATTCGCCTCACGCACGGTGGAGTCGGCCATGAACACCTTGATGCTGTCGCCCAGGAGTTGTCGAGACGCATTCCACACGATGGGGTCGAAATACAAGGTGATCGTGGAGTCTCTTGAACTGATCACGAGAGAGTCGCAGACGGCCTGGACATCGTTTCGGAACATTCTCACCTTCTTGTAACAATGCACCTTCCTGTATGTGGAGTCGGTATCGATGTAGAACGTCTCGACCCTTATGGTGTCGGCATGCATGTAGAGGGTGTCTTTTTGCGAAAAATCGATGAACACGGGATTTTTTGTGGCCATCCCCTTTCCGGTGCTCTCGTTGTAGTCCACGGCGTCGGCAACGAGGCGGTTTTTGTTCTTATGGTCCACATAGTCCACCTTTCCATAGCCTCTGCTCGACTTCTTTTCGCTGTCGTAGAAGAGGCTGTCGCCCGATATGGTGCGTGTGTCGCTGACGATGGTGGACTTGTCGAAGAGTTCCACCTCGTTGTTTTTCATGTGGAAGAAACAGTTGGTCGTCTCCACGTCATATCCATCCTTGATGGAATGTATGACCGACTTTTTCCATTTTGTCGGTCCTCCGTCCTTTGACGCCGTTGTCATTCCACCCTTGACGTGCGCCCTCTCTGATTGAGAGTAATATAACAAGGTGTCTGTGTTGATGACATGTGTTTTCGTCTTCAAGGTGACATCATAGAAGAACTCCGCCTCCTTGGTGTCAAGGTTGTATTTTCCCCAGTCGCTGCTGAGTGTCATTCCCTTGGCCTTGTCAGCGTAATTGCCCCCCTGGTCATAATATACGACTTCGAATTTCTGGTCATACACCAGGTTGTCGGTGTGCAGTTCCGACGTTTTCCTATGGATGACCACGACGTTGTTCTTGGCGTGCACCATTTCGGCATTACCTTCATAGAGAGCGGTGTCGCAGCGTATCTCCAGGGTGTCGCCTTGGAGCATCCTGACGTGTCCGTAGGCCTCGAACTTGTTCTCCTGCTGTTTGAAATAAGCGCTGTCGCAATAGAGGGTTGCTCCCTTGTGCCTGAATTTCACATGACCTCTCACCACCTGCTTGTCGCCCAGTCTGAACTTGTCGTAGTATAGGGAGTCGGCGTGGTCGAGGTATATGCGGTTGTCTGTCGGGCGTGTGTTCCTTCTCTGGGCCTCCACATTTTGCGCCATGCAAAGTGCAAGCAGGCACAGGACCAGAGTGAGCAAGGTCCCGTGCCGGCGGTCATGTCGAGGCGATTGGAAGCAAGGCATCATTTCACCCAACCTTGATATTGGAATTGACAATCCTTGTATCTCTCATTCATACGCACATAAGTGGTCTTGATCTTGTTGGCAACCCATTCGTTGATTAGTTCCTCCCGTCGCTTGGCCAGCACCACGTCCTTCAATACCTGGAAGTCCTCGGTGATGGTGGCGCGATGGCTTTCCACCCTGCTCTTGAGTTTGATGATGGCAACGACGGTCTTTCCCCTGCTGTTGACCATCTCGAAAGGCTCTGAGATTTCCCCCACCTGTAGTTTCTCCACGGCCCTCGCCACTTCCGTTGGCAGGTCTTGCATGCGGAACTTCGAGGTTCTGGTTCGCTCCTCTGTGGTGTTGGCCATCAGTCCGTGGTTGCTCTTGGTGTCCTTGTCATCGGAAACGTAAGTGGCGGCTTCGTCGAAAGTGAACTTCGCCTCCCTGATGTCGTTGGCCAGGGAATCGAGTTTGTGGGCTGCATCCTCGATGTCCTCCCTGTCGATTCTCGGTTTGAGCAGGATGTGCCTGACGTTGATGCGCTCTCCACGTTTGTCGATGAGTTGTATGATGTGGAAGCCGAATTCCGACTCCACGATTTTGGAGATTTTGTTTGGGTCGGTGAGGTTGAACGCCACGGCAGCGAAAGTGGGGTCAAGCACGGCCTTAGGAGTGTAACCGATTTCACCTCCCTGCCTTGCCGAGCCATCCTCGGAATAGAGTCTTGCCAACGTTGCGAAGGTGGTCTCTCCCTTGTTGACCCTGTCGGTGAACTCCCTGAGTTGGTCTTTCACCCTGTTGATTTCCTCCACTTTCACTTTGGGCTGCCTTGTGATGATTTGCACCTCTACGGTGGTGGGCACCATCGGGATGCTGTCTTCTGGCAGGTTTTGGAAATATCGTCTCACTTCGGCCGGAGAGACCTTGATGTCCTGCACAAGATGCATCTTCATCTTCTGGATGAGTTCGCGGTTTTTGAATTCATCGTGCATGGACTGCCTCATCTGCGAGATGGTCATCTTGCGATACTCCTCGAGTTTTTCCCTGGAGCCATCGGCCAACTGTATCCAGTAATCGATTTGGTCGTCGATGCTTTGTGTGATTTCCGACTCGGTGACCTCTATGCTGTCTATTGCCGCCTGGTGCAGGAAGAGTTTCTGCACAGCAATCTGCTCCGGAATGACACAGTCGGGGTTTCCATCCCAAGTGACGCCTTCCGCCGCCGCCTGCAGTCTCAATGCCTCTATGTCCGACTTGAGAATGGGTTCGTCTCCCACCACCCACACCACCTCGTCGATGATGCTGGCTTCGTTGCGCAC
This sequence comes from Prevotella sp., assembly GCA_017524385.1. GTDB lineage: Bacteria > Bacteroidota > Bacteroidia > Bacteroidales > Bacteroidaceae > Prevotella. The sequence continues at coordinate 9,711 of JAFWSS010000265.1, read as the reverse complement.
CGGTATTGCGGTGCTGTCCACATTGGTCTCCGGCAACCCTTCCTTGGCGCCCCACCCGATGGTTGTGGTGAGTGTCGCCAGAATGGTTCCGAGTGCTAAAAGACCGAGTCTGTACATATCACTTTCCTTTGTAGGTTCTAATGTTTGTTGACCGTGGCGAGCACGCTTTGGTTCACCTCAAAGGTGTAGCGTTTTCTCAGTTCTGCCACCCATTCCTTTTCCAACATGTCTTGGTAGTCGGCCACCACTTGTCCTCTAACGTCTGTATACTCCTTTGGAGCCTTGAGCAGTTTTCCATAAGTGGCATCGATGGGATAGTCGGGATTTGTTTTTACCTCGGCATCTTTTTTCTTGAACACATCCCTGTCAACCAGTGGGCTGTCACCCAATTTGAAGATGCCCTTTTCCACTCTGATGCGCTTCACGGAGTCGGCATTGAACGTGGTGCGCAGATGCTCCGTCCACTGGTCGAACGCCAGTCCCTTGACGCATTTCTTCACCGCCTTGACATCCGCCTGTTCCTTCACATGGTATGCTATGCCCTTGAATCGCGGGGCGTCCCACTTGTACTTCTTCTTGTTTTTCTTGAAGAAATTGGCCAGTCCTGCCTCATCCTTCTGAGCCTTCTCCCACACCTTCTGGTTGCTGATTTCGTAGAGCAGCAGTCCGTCGTGATACTCGCGGATGAGGTTTGCGAGGTCGCTGTCCTGTGCCGAGAGTGAAGCGGCACGGTCCTCCATCAGTTTCTCAGCGCTGTCATAGTTGTTGGCCTTCAATGCCTCTTCTATCTTCTCGTCGATGATATGGTCGCGTATGCCCCTTCTGTCGATGAAGGTGATGATGTCAGCCCTGACGGAGTCGTATGGCACGAAGTTCTTCTTGTCCAGGAGTTTGACGATATGGTATCCATAGTCGGAGAGGACGGGTTGACTCATTTCACCCACTTGTAGCGAATAGACGGCTTTCTCAAATTCCGGCACGGTTTGTCCGGGTTGTATCCAACCGATGTCACCACCCTTGGCGCCCGACCCTTTGTCATCGGAGTGCACTTTGGCAAGCTCTGCGAAATCCGCCCCTTGCTTGATGGCATTGTAGATGGAGTCGGCTTTCTGCTTGGCCTTCTCCCTATCCTGCTCCGGTGCCCGTTGGTCCACTCTTATGAGGATGTGTGTGGGCCTTGCCAGTCCTCCCAGGGAGTCGACATAGTGCTGGGTGCGGTCGTAAATGCGTTTTGCCTCCTCCTCGATGTCCTGGTCGTTGACAAATGAAGGTCTTATCTGTTGGTCCCTGTATTGTGCGAATTCTGTTTTGAACGAGGTGAGAGTGTCTATTCCTGCATCGATGGCAGCAGCCACCTTCAGTTTGTAGTTGACGAAGAGGTCGACGTATTCCTCTACAGACTTCTTGTCGATGACTCCCTCGGAATTGTTCTTGTTGAAAGAATACTCAAATTCCGACCTTGTAACAGGCACCCCGTTGATGGTCATTACGATAGGGTCGCTTTGGGCGAATGCCGCCGTGGAAAAAGCAAGCACGGCAACTAAAGTCTTCAGTCTCATTGCTTTTTTTTAAGTTTTCTATTGTTTCTTGAATGTTGGCGTGAAAGTTATTCCGGCCTGGAGTAGTTGGGAGCCTCGCTGGTGATGGTGATGTCGTGGGGATGGCTCTCCATGACGCCGGCGTTGGTGATTCTAGTGAACTTTGCGTCATGCAGCCTCTCGATGTTTGCCGCCCCGCAATAGCCCATGCCGGAGCGTAGTCCGCCCACCAACTGGTAAATCACCTCTGCGACCGTGCCTTTGTAAGGCACGCGTCCTGCGATGCCCTCCGGCACCAGTTTCTTGACTTCCTTGGTGCCTGTTTGGAAGTATCGGTCTTTCGAGCCGTTCTCCATTGCTTCCAGGGAGCCCATTCCTCTGTAACTCTTGAATTTGCGTCCGTTGAAGATGATGGTGTCGCCTGGGCTTTCCTCCGTTCCTGCCACGAGCGAGCCAATCATCACGCAGGACCCGCCAGCGGCGATGGCTTTGACGATGTCGCCAGAGTAGCGCAGTCCTCCATCGGCGATAAGGGGCACTCCCGTTCCCTTCAGTGCAGAATAGACGTCGTAAACGGCGCTGAGTTGCGGCACGCCGACTCCAGCGACGACTCTCGTGGTGCATATGGACCCCGGTCCTATGCCCACTTTCACTGCATCCGCTCCATGCTCGGCGAGCATCCTCGCGGCTTCCGCCGTAGCGACGTTGCCCACGACGACATCCACATTGGGGAAGGCTTTCTTTGCCTCCACGAGTTTCTCCACCACCGACTTTGAATGCCCGTGTGCAGTGTCGATGACGATGGCGTCGGCTCCTGCATTCACCAGGGCCTCCATCCTGTCGAGCGTGTCGGCAGTGACTCCCACGCCAGCGGCCACCCTGAGGCGGCCCTTGTCATCCTTGCATGCCATGGGCTTGTCCTTGGCCTTTGTGATGTCCTTGTAAGTGATGAGTCCGACGAGATGGTTGTCCTTGTCCACCACGGGTAGTTTCTCAATCTTGTTTTCCTGCAAGATTTGTGCTGCGGCGGCCAAGTCGGTCTTTTGGTCTGTTGTGACGAGGTTTTCCTTTGTCATCACCTCGTCGATGGGTTTGTCGAGCCTCAGTTCGAATCTCAGGTCTCGGTTGGTGACGATACCCAGGAGAATGTTGTTTTCGTCCACGACGGGGATGCCTCCGATATGGTATTCGGCCATCATGTCGAGGGCATCCTTCACGGTCTTTCCGGTAAGGATGGTGACAGGGTCGTAGATCATACCGTTCTCCGCACGCTTGACAATGGCCACTTGCCTTGCCTGTTCTTCAATAGACATGTTCTTGTGTATCACACCGATGCCTCCCTCTCGTGCGATAGCGATGGCCATCGCCGACTCGGTGACGGTGTCCATGGCCGCTGTGACGAAAGGAATGTTCAGTCCGATATTCCGGGAGAACTTGGTTTTCAACTCGACGGTCCTTGGAAGGACCTCAGAATACGCTGGTATCAGCAGGACGTCGTCGAAAGTGAGCCCGTCCATGACGATTTTGTCTGCAACAAATGATGGCATACTTCAAAAAAATTTATTGCGTGCAAAATTAGCAATAAAAATCGACATATCGGGTGCTTTCGTGTTTTTTCTTGATGAATTAATACGATTTAACGGAGTTTAATTAGCCATTTCAGATATGAACTTGATGCGTATGAGCCTGATATCCTCCTCGGTATAGTCTTCACCGAGTTCTTTCATGGCTTCCTCGAGGTCGTCGGTTTCGCTATCGCAGAAATAGTCGTAGATGTCGTCTATGTGGTCCTCGTCCATCACTTCGTCGATGAAGTAGTCGATGTTGAGTTTGGTTCCACTATATACGATGTTCTCTATCTCGGTGAGCAAGTCCTCGAAGTCAAGTCCTTGAGCCTTTGCCACTTCCTCGAGGTCAATTTTCCTGTCGATGCTTTGTATGATCTTCACTTTGAGTATGGACTTCTTTGCCACGGTCCTGACACGCAGCTCCTCCGGCCTCTCGATGTCGTTCTCCTCACAATGTTTCTTGATGAGTTCGCAGAATTCCGTGCCGTATCGCTTAGCCTTCCCAGCCCCCACTCCTTGTATGTTTTGCAGTTCCTGGAGGTTGATGGGGTACATGGTAGCCATTTGCTCGAGCGAGGGGTCTTGGAAGATGACGTAGGGTGGCACTTTGAGTTGTTTCGACATTTTTTTCCTCAAGTCCTTGAGCATGGCATAAAGTTCCGGGTCGAGAACAGCGGTCCCTTCTGCCCCATCGTCATCGTAGTCGTCCTTGAACTCAGTGTCTTCCACCACCATGAAGGATGTGGGTTCTTTCATGAACCTCTTCCCTGCAGCAGTGAGTTTGAGGAGTCCGTAGTTTTCCACATCCTTTTTGATGAAACCGGCAATCATCGCCTGTCGTATGACGGGGTTCCACAATTTCTCCTCTTCGTCCTCCCCTGAGCCGAATTCCTCCAACTGTTCGTGCTTGTGAGAGAGGATGTCCTCGGTGGGCCTTCCCTTGACGAAGTCGATGATGTATTCGGCGCGGAAGTTCTCCTTCACGGCCGCTATGGCATGCAGGAGTATGAGCAGTTGGTCTTTTCCTTCCCTCTTGGTCTTGGGATGGAGGCAGTTGTCACAATTCCCGCAGTTGTCCTTCTTGTATTCTTCTCCGAAATAGTGCAAGAGCATCTTCCTCCTGCACACTGAAGACTCTGCATAAGCGGCGGTTTCCTGAAGCAGTTGCCGGCCGATGTCTTGTTCGGCGACGGGTTTCCCCTCCATGAATTTCTCCAGTTTCTGCAAGTCCTTGTAGGAATAGAAAGTGATGCATTTTCCTTCACCACCGTCCCTGCCGGCTCTTCCCGTCTCCTGATAATATCCCTCCAGGCTTTTGGGAATGTCGTAGTGAATGACAAACCTGACATCTGGTTTGTCGATTCCCATTCCGAAGGCGATGGTGGCGACGATGATGTCGATTTTCTCCATGAGGAAGTCGTCCTGTGTGTCCGACCTTTTAGCCGACTCCAGTCCGGCATGGTATGCAGCGGCCTTGATGTCGTTGGCGCAGAGGTCTGCAGCGAGTTCCTCCACCTTTTTTCTGGACAGGCAATAGACGATGCCGCTTTTTCCTTCGTTCTGCTTGATGAACTTGATGATTTGCTTGTTGATGTCGTTGGTCTTTGGCCTCACCTCGTAGTAGAGGTTGGGACGGTTGAAGGAACTGTTGAACTCCTTTGCGTCAACGATGCCGAGGTTTTTCTTGATGTCTGTCCGCACCTTGTCGGTGGCTGTTGCCGTAAGTGCGATGACAGGTGCCACACCTATGCGCTGTATGGTGGGTCTGATGTTCCTGTATTCCGGTCGGAAGTCATGTCCCCATTCAGAGATGCAATGTGCCTCGTCGATGGCATAGAACGACACCTTCACTTGCCTGAGGAACTCCACGTTGTCGTCTTTGTTAAGCGACTCGGGCGCCACATAGAGGAGTTTGGTCTTTCCGTTGAGTATGTCGTTTTTCACTTGGTCAATAGCAGCCTTGTTGAGTGAGGAATTGAGGTAGTGCGCCACGCCTTCCTCCTCGCTTATGCCGTTGATGACATCGACTTGGTTTTTCATCAATGCGATGAGTGGGGATATGACGATGGCCGTCCCCTCCATGATGAGTGACGGCAACTGGTAGCAAAGCGACTTGCCCCCACCTGTAGGCATGAGTACAAAGGTGTCGTTCCCCTCGAGGACGTTGGTGATAATGGCCTCTTGGTCGCCTTTGAACTTGTCAAAGCCGAAATACTGCTTTAGTTTTTGAGATAGGTTAACGTCTATTGGCATGTGTGTATGTCTTTATCCATCCGCGGCAGTCCACGGCGCCAGAGGTTCACGCCCCTTCCTGGCTTAGGAAATGTGCTTTATCAAGTTTTTCTCTGATGTATTCAGGTGTCACCTCGAACTTCTTCACCTTTTTTGAAGGCATTTCAAACATGGCGTCCATCATGGCGCTCTCGACGATGGAGCGCAACCCGCGTGCGCCGAGTTTGTATTCCATCGCCTTTTCCACGATGAAGTCGAGCGCCTCCTCGGTGAATGTGAGGTCCACTCCATCCATCTTGAAGAGTTTGACATACTGCTTGACGATGGAGTTTTTCGGTTCCACCAATATTTTCTTTAGAGCGTCGCGGTCTAGCGGCTTGAGATATGTGAGCACCGGCAGTCGTCCGATGATTTCGGGTATGAGTCCGAAAGACTTGAGGTCTTGCGGCAGAACATACTTCATCAGGTCTTCCTTGTCGATCTTCCTCACGTTCTGCACCGAGTTATAACCGACGACGTGTGTGTTGAGCCTTTGTGCAATTTTTCTCTCTATTCCGTCGAAAGCGCCACCACAGATGAAGAGTATGTTGCGTGTGTCCACCTGGATGTATTTCTGTTCCGGGTGCTTTCTCCCACCCTGGGGCGGCACGTTCACCATGGTGCCTTCAAGCAGTTTGAGCAATCCTTGCTGTACGCCTTCGCCACTGACGTCGCGGGTGATGGATGGGTTGTCGCTTTTGCGTGCTATTTTGTCTATTTCGTCGATGAAGACGATGCCCCTTTGTGTAGCCTCCACGTTGTAGTCGGCCACTTGCAAGAGTCTTGAAAGGATGCTTTCCACGTCCTCTCCCACATATCCCGCCTCGGTGAAGACGGTGGCATCGACGATGGTGAATGGGACGTCGAGGAATTTCGCAATGGTCCGCGCGAGCAAGGTTTTACCCGTGCCCGTGCTTCCCACCATGATGATGTTGCTCTTCTCTATCTCCACGTTGTCGGCATCATCCTTTTGGTTGAGCCTTTTGTAGTGGTTGTATACTGATACGCTGAGGAATCGCTTGGCTTCGTCCTGTCCGATGACATATTGGTCGAGATAGTCTTTGATGTCCTTCGGTTTGGGCAGTTTCTTGAGGTCGAACTTCCCCACCGGGGCATTGTCAGCGAGCACGCCAGAGGTCTGCACGATTTCATAAGCCTGTTGCGCGCACGACTCACAGATGTAGCCGCTGATTCCCGAGATGAGCAGTTTCACCTCTTTGTCATTCCTTCCGCAGAAGCTGCATTTGCCCATATCTATTTATTTCTTGCGTCCCAAAACATTGTCGATCATGCCATACTCCTTTGCCTCCTCAGCTGTCATCCAATAGTTGCGGTCGGAGTCTGCCCACACCTTGTCATATGGCGTGTGTGAGTGTTCGGCGATGATGTTGTAGAGTTCTTTCTTGTATTTCTGTATCTCCCGAGCCTCGATTTCGATATCAGAAGCTTGTCCTTGCACACCTCCGAGCGGCTGGTGAATCATCACGCGGCTGTGTGGCAGTGCGGCGCGCTTTCCCTCCTTTCCAGCCACGAGTAATACGGCAGCCATGGAAGCCGCCATTCCGGTGCATATGGTGGCGACATCGCTTGTGATGAACTGCATGGTGTCATAAATGCCAAGTCCTGCAGTGACGCTTCCTCCAGGAGAGTTGATATAGATGGAGATGTCTTTTCCGCTGTCCACAGAGTCGAGGTATAGCAATTGTGCTTGCAGCGTGTTGGCAGTATAGTCGTCGATAGGTGTCCCAAGGAATATGATGCGGTCCATCATGAGCCTTGAGAAGACATCCAACTGAGTGACGTTGAGTTGCCTTTCCTCAAGGATGTAGGGGTTGAGGTAACTGGCTTGCGTGCTGACGACGTCGTCGAGCACCATTCCATTGATTCCCAAATGCTTTGTAGCGTACTTTCTAAAATCGTTCATTTTCTTATGTCATTATTGTTTCACATACAAGGGCCTGGTCCTTCTCAGGCCCTTTTGCTGCGATGAATGCAAAAAACAAGCCAAAAAGAAGGGTTGTCGACTTTTTCTTTCATTCGTAGCAACAAAGATACGAAAAAAAGTCGACAACCCCAAAAAAGGATGTTATTTTTTCAAAAAAAAACGTTTATTCTTTCCCTATCTGCTGAAATTCCTCCAAAGAGACCTTTTTGACATCGAGTGTGACGATGTTTTTCAAGGCTTGTGCCAGGACCCTCTCCACGGTGCTGTCCACGATACGGTTGAAATATTCCTTTTTCTTGAGCAAGTCCTCGGCATAGTTCTCCAAGTAGTCCTCTGGGAGGTTGTCCATTCCGTATTGTGCGAACTGTGCGCGAGCCATGGCCACAGCAGTTGCTTTTACGGCAGCATCGTCTACATGCACGTCGGCGAGTCCCACCAGTTGATTCTTGATGAGGTGCCATTTGAGGTCGCGGAGGGAGTCATCGAAGTGCTCTTCAAGGAATTTCTCATCCATGTCCTTGTTGTTGTTCTTCATGATGCGCTTGAGCATCTCCACAGGGAATGTGAGTTCGCCCACCTTGTCCTCCACGTACTTGCGCACGTCGGCGAAGAACTTGAAATCAGCCTCAGAGACAAACTGCGGTTTGAGTCCAGCAGCGATTCTCTCACGGAACTCCTGCTCAGAGGTTACCACACCTTCCCCAAAGACCTGGTCGAAGAGTTTTTGGTCAACGGGTGCACTTTCATAGCGTGAGATTTCCGTCACTTGGAAACTGAAGTCGGAATCAAGCTCTGCGACCTCCTCTTTCTTCATCTTCAACAGTCCAGCCACCTCTGCGTCACTATCGGGATAAGCCTTTTTGGGATTGAACGTGATGATGTCGCCCAGTCTGGCGTTGTCGAAGAGAGCCTTTTGCTCATCCACCTTAATATATTTAGGCATGAGTTGCGCCCCTGCCACGGTGATGCCCCCCTCGAGGGTGTTGCCTTCAGCATCGAGTTGGCGCAGGTCTCCGATGAGCCTGTCACGCTTCTCCTCGTCATATACTTCTGCATTCTCATAGTGCCCATTTTGGCTTGCGAGCATATCTATGTGTGTGCTGACGATGTCGTCGCTCACCTCGATGTCGTAATAAGGCACAGTGTCGTCTTTTGTGAGGCTGACATTGAACTCAGGTGCGACAGCGATGTCAAAAGAGAATTCGTATGGTCCTGCTGCGTCAAGATCCTGCGGCTCATGCTCGGCTGAAGGAAGGGGTTCGCCCAGCATGGCAATCTTGTTTTCCTGGATGTAATTGTTGATTCCATCACTGAGGAGTTTGTTGACCACATCCACTTTGATGGCGGTACCAAACTGCCTCTTTATCAATCCCATAGGGACGTGTCCGGGTCTGAATCCAGGCACTTTTGCTTTCTGTCGATACTCTTTCAGTTTCTTCTCTACATTCTCCTTGTAGTCTTCTTCCTCGACGATGATAGTCAGCTTGCCGTTGACCTTGTCGGGGTTCTCAAATGATATTTTCATCTTGTCGTCTTGATGTTTGATGGTTATTGCTTGCAGGAAGGATTTCCCGAATTGAGGTGCAAAATTACAGAGTTTTCACCTAAATACCTAAAAACATATACAAAAATTTGATTTTTTAACCAAGAGAGCCTGAATTTGGAGGAATATCAAGAAGTTCTAGGAAGTTTTTACGGGAGTTAAAGGGGAGTTAAAGAGGAGTTTTTTATATAGGAGTTAAAGAGGAGTTAAAAAGGAGTTAAAGAGGAGTTAAAGGGACGTATGTACACTTTTTACGGGAGTTAAAGGGACGTATGTACACTTTTTACAGGAGTTTAAGGGGAGTTGTTATTTTACGGGAGTTAAAGGGGAGTTACAAGGAGTTAAAAAGGAGTTAAAGGGACGTATGTACACTTTTACCGCATTTTTGGGAGGAGAGAATCGCATTTGGGGGAGAAATGATTGCACCATACTTTTTAAAACTCTCTTCACGTCTCTTTTTCCATTTATTGCGAAATAGGGTGTACAATTTGTTGTATCGACTTTTAATCAAAGACCCCACCCCAGCCCCTCCCCTCGAGGGGAGGGGATATGCACACCGATTGTTGGACGAAACCTCTTGGCAAAGAAAACGAAACGTAATCTTTATGAAATACAGATTACAAACTGCACACCATATTTGCGAAAGTAGAGTTATCATATAATTATGCATAAATTGTATGCTAAAATTTATGACAAATTATATGTTAACTTAAGTTTCGGAAGTAAAAACATCTTACAAAACTAGGATTTATCTTGTATGGCTACCGGTTGTGAAGTGAAGCCCGAAGGGCTGGGACGACCACAGGCAGGTGGTGGAGCGAAGCGTAACCCCTGCTTGACGATGAT
>JAFWSS010000264.1 GCA_017524385.1 Prevotella sp. | reverse complement strand
TTTTAAAACAGCGTGAACGGGATTATGGCGTAAATGTCCTTCGGCATAAATCCAAGTCCACACTATTGCGTTTTTTTCAGCACCAGCCTGCGTGCGAACGCATCTCCCATCTTCTTCTCGAACTCATGAAACTTCTCCGCCGCGTCCGGGTACGTGCCATGGCTGATGATATAGTCGTTAGTGATGGTGACCGTGTCGCCGTCCACATAGACGGAAGAGGAAAAACGGGCGAAAGGCAATGACATGGACGTGCTTTCGGGAATGCTCTCCACGGTGTAGCCCTCGGGAATGGCGAACACGATGGTTTCCGTGTTCCGCAAGCCATGGGCGACGAAAAGCTCGTTGGCAAGATGGCTGTCGGAAGAAGGCGTGAAGTTCTTGTGCAGCAGATTGGTCGGCACGAAGAGCCGCGAGCCGGTGACACTGGCATACTTGAGGCTGTGGGCCGTGAGCCGGTACTTGAGGGATGGTATGCCAAAAGGCTGGGACGCGTCATTCACGACGATGGATCGTATCTCCGCCTGTGGCAGATGGTAGATGGAGAACATCGCCTTGCGCAAGTCGTTGTCGTCGAGTGTGGCAATCGATTTCATCCTCACATAGCGGTGGTGACGGAAATCCTCGTCGATGGCGATGTCGGCCGACCCGTCGGGCGATAGTGCCACGTGCGCTTCAGTAATGTTGACATTGAAGGAGTCGGGATATTCGGGCAGGGTCACCAGCTTCCCTCCATTGGGGGAGATCTCCAGGGCTTCGTGGCCGGAGATGTCGTCGTGCACATACCCGAGGGGCAACCGGGGATTGGTGCACTCCACCCACAGTGTGTCGGACGACAATGGCACCTCGAGTATCATGTGGTTCATCTGCTGGAAATTGGGGAAGTCGGGCAACAGTTTGTCCTGCTTTGTGCTGATGGCCACGCAATGGCTCCGGACGCCCGCCTCGGCGAGAAGAGCCATCATGTAGTTGCTCAAAGCCTTGCAGTCGCCGAAGCCCTGCCGCCACACCTCGGAAGCCGCCATGGGCTGGTAGCCTCCGATGCCCAGTTGGATGCTCACATACCTCGTGCTCTCCCCGAGAAACTTGTATATGGCCGCCACCTTCTCCTTGTCAGAGGTGCATCCGGCAATGAGCTGGCGCACTTTGTCCTTCGCATCTACAGGCAACGCCCCACGGTCGGAGAAAAGCGAATGCTCCCACGCTCCCAGGTCGTTCCAAGACAAGAGACTCCCTGTGGTCTTGAAATACGTGAACTTCGACGGCGCGAAATATACCTTCGGGGATGTTTTGCTCAAGGGGAGTCCGTATTCGGATTTCTTCACCGCCTTGATGCCGTCGAATTGGAAGTGCAGGCTGGTCTTGCCGTCGCGGTCGGTCTTCGTTGGTGACACCGTTGAGTTGACCACCTTGTAGCGCAAGGGATAGCCAGCGGGGAAGGTGATGTCGTAGGAGGCTTTTTCCACCTCGGTGTTGTAACTGTCGAGGGGTGAGAAGACAGGGAAGGAGACATTGTTGCGCTTGAAGTCGATTTTCAGGTCGAAGATGGCAACGACAGGGTAAGAGGGAGGTGTCACATCAAGGTAGAGCATGCATCCATCGGCGGCCAGCCCCTCTGAGAATTCGGTGCGCAGAAGGTCTTTCTGCTTGTACGTGCGGAGCAGATGGCCCGAAGCGTCCGTGAGCGTGAGTTGGAACTTGTCCAGGGACATGTCGTTGCCCATGTAGATGGAGAAATCGGCGTGATGCGCACCGTTGGCATTCTTGATGAGCACGGCGCGGTGCCTGGAGAAGGAGAACGCCACTTCGTCGGAGATGTCCACGGCATTGACCTCCTCCACCACCATGGCGTCGGCCTCCTGGCCATGCATGGATGCCACCAATGCGGTCATGGACAGCAAGGAAATACCCAATGTCTTCAGCGTCATGCCCATCTCAGTCCTTCTTAAGCACCACCACCTCATTGCATTTTTCCACTATGGAGTCGTGGAACTGGCGGAGGATGTCGTATTCATCCGGCAGGAAAAGGGTCTTGTTGACGGAGAAGCGGTATTGCAAGACCAGCTTCGTTCCCTGCAGGACATAGTTCACTCGGACGCTGAGCGCCTTGTCGTCGGTGACGAGGTTGAGGGGCTTGGGTGTTTCCTCCACGACGTAGCCTTCGGGCAGGTTCAAGGTGGTGACCATGCTGACAGAATACTTGTACGGGTATTCCACGGGAAGCGTACGGGTGACCGCCTTGAACGGCGACTCGCTCGTCAGGGGGATGACGAAGGGGTTCAGGTAGATGTGGGTGCCGTCGGCATCGACCTTCTTGGTGAAGGAATACCGTTCCGTGGACGTGGGCAGGAACGCCTCGCGGTCTTCGATGGCGTATTCCGTAATGGAGACGCCTTTGCGTTCGGCAAGCTTGTTGACATACGTCAGGCTGTCGTCGGCCTCCCTGAAATCGCTTTTCAGCGACGCCGAGAGGTTGCCCCTCATCTGCGAGCTGCATGTGCCCTTGATGGTGCCGTCGGCATCGAGGGTGCCATCGACGATGACATTGGCTCTCGAGGCGTCAAGGGACTGGAGGTTGAGCCAGCTGCCCGTCCCGTCGTCGGACAGCAGGAGACCCTGTTCCGTGAGCAGCGACGGCGGGAGCACGTCGACATACCCGTCCTCCACGGAGGCGTCGATGCAATGGACGGCCTGTCTGTCGACCACCCCCACCACGAACGTGTTGAGCTTGTTCACCGACGGATGGGAAAGGGGCAGGCGCCCCCTCGTGCGGCGGCTCATCACCACCGGCCGGGCGTCGAGGCCAGCCTCGCGATAGGCGCTGAGAAGGATGAAGTTGAGGTCGGCATTGCTGCCGGAACCGTCTTTCAGGGTCTTCGACGCCGACTCGGCGTAGAGCTTGTATTCGCCGTTCCATTTCAGCCTGCCCTTCAGGGCCGTGTATATGGTGGCCATCTTCTTCACCACGTCGGTCTCCTCCCCCACCCCGCTGGTTGGCACGAGGTCTTTGATGGGACAGGCTCGCTTGATGCGGTTGCCGAAGTCTTCGTCGTCCATGAGACGGCGCCCTATCTCCTCCCATGAGGTGGTGAAGTTCTCGTAGAGTGCGCCGGGCACCTCCAGGCCGTTCAGTTCGGCTGTCACTTTCTTGCAATAGTCGAGAGGGCAAAACACATGGGAGTCTGACTTCATCGCCGGGAGGTCGCGCCCCACGAACTCGTACCTCGTGCCGTTGCAGACGAGTGCCTCGCCACCGGCATCTATGAAGCGGATGCCTTCTTCCGAGACCTTGTTCTCGGTGGGCACCATGCCGGTCTCGTCGATGCTGAACTTGAAATACTCGGGAATGAGCAGGTTGTAGCTGGTGTAGGCAACGGGGATTTCGGCCTGGGCCACCCACGTGTCGATGTAGAAATAGTAGCCGCTCTCTTTCTTGTACTGGTACTCCACGACGGTGCCCTCCTTCACCTGGGGGATGGAGAATTTGAGGAGCATGTGGCTTTTGTCCACCCTCTCCCGCGAAACGCTGCCGTTCTCCATTTTCGTCTTCACCAATTTGCCATTCTCCATATTGTAAGCAAAAGCCTTCAGGCCCGTGATGTCCTCGCGCATCGACTTTTCCTTGTCGCTGTCGACATAGGGGATTTCCACATCGGCGTATTCCTTGCCTTCGGGCTTGAGTATCTTGATGCGCGTCTTCACCTCGGTATACACCTTGAATTTCCCGGTCAGTATGTCGTACCATGTGCGCGTGCTCTGGTAGAGGACGACGGCCGGCGCCGTCTCGTCGGGGGCGTAGGTCGTCATGGTCAGCTCCTCTTCGGTGGGACTCCCGAATTTGACGTTGGTCTTTTGCGCCATGAGGACGGTCGAAAAGGCCAAGGCCAAGACGAGTGCCATCATGCCACGCTTCAACATGTTTGTTTTCATAGGTTCGTATCTTTTCATTTGGATTTGAGTTATGATCGGGGGCAAAAATAGATAACCTCTTGTTGATGTTTTGGTTCAAATTGATGGCAAATATAGGCTTTTTCCCATCAATCACAAAACGATATGAGGAGAATTAGTTGACAAGAGTTGACATCTTGTTTCAAGTGACTGTATAACAACGAGTTGAATTCATATTATTTTCAGATTCCTTTTCTAACTCTGACCGGTATGGCTGTTATCATCCCCTATGAGAAGATGGACAACTTCGCTGTAGGCGGTGCCCGAGTTGCCTGAATCAAAGGAGAACGCACTCATCCATGTTTTCAGTTTCGTCATAGCGCGAATTCGGCGGTGAAACCCCACTTCACCATGTTGCCGGTACTCGACTTCTCCATAGACTTGTACCAGTCGGCATGCAGACGGAAATAATGCTTGCCGATCGGCATCTGGGCACCGGCACCGAGGTATATTCCAAAGAATGCCGTGTTTTCCCAATCCTCATCCACGATCTTCTTCGACTGGTAGTACCTGGATTCCTTGTTTCCTAAATGCAATACGTAGAATCCACCGCCACGGACGAGAGGCTGGATGTTCCCCTTGCCGAAGCGCTTCACCACGCCGATGTTGGCCGCAGCCCTGCTCCTTTCATATACCGTGCGTGAGGGTTCAACGCCTCCACGAACCAATACATCGTGTTCGAATTTTGTCTTGGGAGTGTACGCAAGACCAAGTTCCACACTGCCGCCCCGCATCACCCGTTCGATGTCCGTCTCCACGCCAAGGCCTATCTCGAATGCGCCACCGTGGTAGCACTCGTCCGGCAAGTTTTGTTTCACAGTCCTCTCCTTGGAATAGTATGCAAAACCCGCGAATGCCTTGGGGTTTTCGCCTTGTCGGATTTCTCATTGTATTCATAAACCATGCACTCGTTGCCATCGGTGCAAACGTCATTGTGATAGTCGCGTACGACCTTCACAAGCATTCTCCTCGACAAGTCTTTCTCATTCATCTCCGATGCGGCTTTCCAAGAGTCCTTCAGCAGGACCTTCACCTTGCCGTACTGCTCCTTCTTCTCTTCCAGCTTTTCCTCTTCGTCTTGGAGGGAAGAGGTCGTGAGAAACACCCTGTTGGTGAGTTGCGCCATCTCGCCATCCTCACGCTCAAAGAAATAGTACTCGTCACGATTGTAAACCACACAGTACAGGTTCATCATACCTTGGATCATGAACTCGGCGAAGTACAATTCCGGTTCTCCTGTGACGTAGAGTCGGCGTGTGACGAAATACTTCCCTCCGTTGTCGAACCTGAAGCCCTCGATGTCGCCAGGCTTGTATGTCGCGCTCTCGCTCCCACCATTGGCCCAGAACACACATTGTTTTGACAGCTTCTCGTTGGTGCGGAAGTCAATGTTGCCTCTGACAGTGTCGCCATTGTTCGTAATGACATACCCAGGTTTGGGGTTGGTCTGGGCCATGGTTGCCACAGAGGCTATCAATGCCACTGCAAACATGAAAAACTTTTTGAAAATTGCATTCATTTTTGAAATATTTTTTAATGAACCCCCAAAGACACTACTTTTTATACACCACCAAGGATCCTTATGTGTTTGGGCTTTATTCTTTCCTTGCTTTATGTCATTTCAAAACGATTTTGAGTTTCGCTTGAACTCGTTACGCTCGGAAAACCTCAAACAAGTTTGGTTTTTTCTCTCACTTAATCACGATTTTTTTGCCGTTGACGATGTAGATGCCGGGTGGAAGATTCTTCGCCTTGTCAGTGCAGTCTGCGACCTTGATGCCGTCAAGAGTGAAAACCTCCATGTCTCCTTTTGTCACCTCAACAGGTGAGATGGAATTGAATTCGTCCTGTTCTATCATATGATGGAAATATTTCCAATAGTCATGGTTCTTGTAAGCGTCAATGCTGTTGTTGGGGACCACCAGCACGGCATCTTTGGCGACATCCCCGTCAAGACGGTAATACAGCGAAGGAGGCACGGGATTGAGAATGGTAATGGTTTTCAATGCCTCACAATTGTAGATGCCAGAATCATCAATACAGCTCATGTTCTCACCGAGGACGATTGAAGACATGTTTGTACAGTAATAGAAACAAAACTTTGGCAAGGTCTTGACCTTGTCAGGGATGACGATGGAGTCAAGGAGACTGCAATTGGAAAAACAAGCCCCACCCAGCGACTCAAGGGAAAGGGGGAGGCTGATTCTTTTCAGATTGCTGCAATCGCAGAACACGCCGTAGTCAAGTTCCTTCAAGTTTCCAAGACCATTTACTTCCTCCAATGAGACACAGTTGCTGAAAGCTAATTCTTCAATGATTTCCACACTGTCAGGGATATCGATGTGTGTCAATTTGCTGCAATAAGAGCAAAGGTATTGGCTGATGCTTTTCAGTCGATTCGGCAGATGAATGCTTGTCAGTTCATCACACCTTTGGAAAGCACTGCTTCGTATCGTTTCCACCCAGTCGGGAATGTCCACGGTTTCCAGACCCGAGGAGGCGAAAGCTTCCCAACCGATGTCTCTCAAGCTCTTTCCGAAAACCACATTTTTCAGCGCCTTGCAATTTGTAAATGTCTGATTTGTGATGAAGGAAACGCTGTCGCCAATTGTCACATAAGACAAGTTCTTCGCTTCTCGGAAAACTTCAGATTGCTTGAGTTCCCTTCCCAAATGAAGAGTTTCCAAATTGGCGGTGGACTTGAAAGGCCCGTAACCAAATATGCTGAGCGGGGCGTTTCCATCCTTTAGAACCAATGATTTAAGGCTGTCGCATCCGTTGAAAGCTTTCTCCCCGATCTCCAAGACCCCTTTGCCAATGGTGGCATCAGTCAACTGCTTGCATTCCTTGAAGGCGTTTCCATATATGATGGCCACATTGTCAGGTATGTCGATCGATAGCAGTCCGGAGCCTTCAAAAGCGGACTTGCCTATCGTCTTGATACCTGCGGGGAAATGTATTTCTTTCAAATTCTCACACCCCTTGCAGAAGTTGTCACAAACCGAAGACACTCCATCGTCGAAGGTGACCGAAGAGAGGGATTTCATATTGACAAATGGGGATGAGCTAAGGTTCCTCCCGATGAACACACTGTCAATTTCACATTGGGCGAAACAATTATTATAGATTTCCAATCCCAAGGAGTCGGCATTGCATTCGAAAACGACATGTTTCAATTTCTTGCAATTGCCAAAAGCCTGTCCATGGATGCTACTCACATTACTTGGAATATGGATTTCTTCAAGTGCGGAACAGTTGAAAAAGGCTTTCTCTGGAATAATTTGCAGACTTTCCGGAAACTGAACAGAAGACAACGAGGAGCAATCGTCGAATGCCTCCATGCCCATGGAGGAAAGATTGGTGGGAAGAATCAAGGATTTCAGCGATTTGCATCCTGTGAATGCTGATTCTCCTATGATCTTGATGCCATCGCTGAATGAAATGTTCGAAAGATACCTGCAACAGAAAAACGCCTCATGGGGAATGGTAGTCACTTTGTCTCCAAATGACACAGTTCGAAGGCTGTTCATATTGCTGAAAAATGGAGAATAGTAATTATCTCCATCCTTTTTCAGGTTCCTGCCTAAATGCAACGTCTCGATGGGAAAGCCACGAAAAGCGTCAATGTGGCATTCCAAACTCTCGTCGGAATCCTCTATGACAAGTGATTTCAATTGAGTACATCCGTCGAACACTTTTCTTCTCATCGCACGTGTGTTTGAAGGAATCACCATCTCAGTCAGGTTTGTACAGTCGTGGAAGGCATATGAGTCCAACTGGTTCAAACCTTGTGGAAGACGTACTTCCAACAAGCCAGAACAGCCTGTGAAAGCATATTCACCGATAACGGAAACGGTATTCGGCAAGTCAATCGATTTCAATTCATAGCAACCATCAAAGGCCATATATCTTATTTCATTCAATCCTTCAGGAAGTCTGATGCCTTTCAAACCATAACAGCCAGCAAATGCCCCGGAATCAATGGCAGTTACATATCGAGGGATGGCGATTGAGTCAAGAAACTCACAATGGCAAAATGCATGGTCTCCTATGGAAACAACTCCGTCGGGAATGTGTATGGTCGTGAATTCGGAGGATGAAAGCTCACCGAAAGCCGCATGCCCTATATGTTTGATGTCATCGGGAATGGTGGTGTTGATGAAGCCCGTATGCATCGTGTTGGTCGCGGTCTCAATGATTGCATTGCAATGGTTGCGTGAATCATACGTCTTGTTGCCAGGATCGACATCGACAACGACTGGATGTACGACACGAAATGCCATAGGGGCAATATAGGATACATTTGCGGGTATTCGAATCTTTTTCAAGCCGCTGAGTATGAAAGCTCCTTCACAAATCGTGGTGACGTTGTCGGGTATTTCTATTTCTGTCAAACTGGAACATCCGGCAAAAACACAATCAGTCAGGACTTTTAAATTCTTGCCAATCACGACATGGGTCAAATTAAAGCAGTCTTCGAATGCATCGAAATCAATGGAGTCAACACTATTGGGAATGATGAGTTCGGCAATGGCAGTGTGTTGAAAAGCCATGCAACCGATGCTTTTCAAATTCTCAGGAAAAATGATGGCTGCCAAGCCATGGCATTCACAAAAACTCCCATCGCCAATCTTCTCAATGGTTTGGGGAAGGACCACTTCTGTCAACAAACTGTCAAACTCGAAAGCGCAATCCTCTATTTCCGTCACGGTGTATGTCTTGTCCTGCCATGTCACTTTATCAGGAATCTCCACTTTCGCGTATGACAACGGATTGATTTCTCCCATCAAACTGACTGTCGTGTCAGATGTGATGCGATATGTCAACCTGCCATCGTCAAATTCCTGTGCAATGGAGCACATTGGAGACAGGATGAACAGAAGACACATCAGGCTCGTCCCATACGATTGAAGGGCACGACCGATTTCCCACCATGATGAAATGGGGATTCCTGCTGTTAATGAACGATTCTTTCTCATATGTTTGAAGTGTCTTAGTTTTGTTGACAAAATTAAGAATTATATCGTTTAGTTCCAAATAAATTGATTACACATTTTTACACAAAATCACAAGTGACTGTATCCTAATGACATACAAATATCAAGATGATGTAAAGTTGATGATCATCTCATTGAAATCCTTAGCTCCCTTGTCGGCGTTGAACATCTTCTTGTTCAGCCTTGCACGTAGGTTGCTGATGTTCTTGGGTGTCAGGTTCATCAGGATGGCTATCATCTTTTTACCACCTTCATTCAACATTGATTTACAAAGACACGCTATTGGAATTTATAGCCCAAGGTAAACGATAACACACGGTTGTATGCTGAGCCGGAATGGCTATTCTGGAAGAAATGCTTTTCCGAACGAATATTGGTGATGCCGAAGGAATACCTAAGGTCCGCAACTACATTCTTGAATTCATAGCTCACACCTATCGGTATGGAAAGAGAGAATGATTTGACGTTGGGTTTTTCAAACGTTGTTTCGTTGTATGACGGAATGTCATACTCTATTGTAACGTCACCCTTGGCCTTTTTGCCAACTACAAATTCCGGTTGAATGCCTGTTTTCAAGGCAAGACCTTTCCAAACATAGACGTTAGCAAGGATAGGCACAGTGATGCAGTCGAGATTGACCTTCAAATTATCAACATTCACTTTAATGCCATCGCGGGAAGTGAAGCCCTCCCCCTTGTAATTCGCTCCTTCCTGTGCGTAGAACACACCCAATGAGAGGCCGAACATACCGGTAATCTGATACTCCCCTTCTGCGCCAATTACAAGACCTACTTTATGGCTATGATCGAAATAATCTTCTCCCACTCTTTTGTAGAAATACTGCTCAGGAGACACACTACTAGGCGGGGTGACACTGCATATCAAGCTTGCAGATATACTGTTACCGGTAAATTCACTTATTGTAAAACCCACTTTCGGGGTAATGCTGAAAGTGCCGGCTTTCTGTTGTGCGTAGGCGGTGAGTGCCATAAATGACAAAGCGAAAGGAAGCAATTTTGTCTTCATACTGATTGGTTTTATTAAGTTTATTTATTCCTTATTTGTAAATCGTGGCAAAAATACGAAAAATCTCGTCATATGTCACGAAAATCGATTACACATTATTACACAAAATTACAAGTGACTGAATCACAGTGACATATAAGCGGCAATAATTTGGCCGTTACATAGGTTCTGTTATCGACAACCATCTGGGGCTTGCCGTCACTCATTTTGATGAGGATGACACCTTGCTGGGACTGGCTCATGCGGCGACCACTTTAGTCGTAGCATTCCTTTTGCGGTTTTGTAGTGTAGTTGATAACCTAACGTTGGATATAGGCAAGGTGTCACTTTACATATACCTTTCGTCCATTGACAATGTTCAACCCTTTCTGCAAGAAACGGATTCGTTGACCTTGGAGATTGTAGATGTAAGTTCTTGCATCTTCCTTCTTGTTTATTATGTTTTCAATTCCAGTGGCTTGCACTTCGAATTCTCCAACGAAAGATTCATTACCATTCTCCACAGTTGCTGTATAACGACCTTTTGCATAGGTAGAGATGTCGATGTTGAGGCCGACAATATCAACTGTATTGATGGTTTTTTCATAGATAATCTCATTTGATTCGTTTGTAATGCATACCACGTAGGTTTCTTCGAGCGGTTCGAGGCGAATGCTCAACAGTTGTTGGCTGTATTCACCATATGGCGACTGCATATCCGCTGACGCGACTCTCTTTTGCCTTCCTTCCCCTTCAATACCCGGTACTTTGGGCTGTGTCTTGACGGTATGGGTGAAGTCGAAACGGTGCTTGTTGGCATTCAACTCCTCTGGAGTGGCTCCATCCTCATATTCGTCGTTGAAGTAGATGACTTCGTCATCAACGGTACATGACATGAGGAATCTCAGAGGGTCTACATACCCAGAATAGACGTTTGTTGTCGGGCCATCAATACTTCCTACACCTTCCAGCCAAAATGGACTGTAGATTGGGTTTCCTTCTTCCGCCAAGAACCAAACATCTCTATAAACACCCTTGAAGCCTCTTAATCCTCCTGTCTGCCTTGGCCCTATCACATAATAATCGTCCTGATTTATCTGCAGGGTGTCATTGGCATCAACGGAGAAGTCGTACATCAGCACAAATTGCTTGTTTATCGTGTCGTAAGTGTACACTTTCTTGTCCTCTTCATACCATGCTCCAACGTAACTCAATGGGGAAAGTTGTGAAATATAAGCATCATCTGAAGCATCTAGGTTGTAATACTGCTGGCACATCATCTGCTTGCAGGTTTTCCCGTCTATGATGGTGTCACCGTCGAAGTAGAAGTACTCGACATGTCGCACAGGATTGCCTGAACCGTAGATTCCAGTCTTCCATACCTTGCCATCTTTTACCATCTTGCGGTAATCATCCATAACCGGCAGTGTCACGATTTCCTTAAAGTCTTTCCATTGCTCAGCGGCTTGGTATGCGCCGACAGAGGATGCTGGCACGTGGAGCGTTGCTTTTGCTTGATTTGAATAAATAAAAATATCATTGCCGATTTCCGGCACCTGCTCAGCGTAGCAATATATGTCTTTTAGACCTGTGCAATAAATGAACGCATATTGCCCTATTGTTGTCACACTGTTGGGAATTCTGATGGTTGTCAGGCCTGTGCAATCCGAGAAGGCACAAAATCCTATATAGGTCACGCTGTTGGGAATTCTGATGGATGCCAAACTGATACAACTAGAAAACGCATTGTCTCCGATGCTTGTCACACTACTGGGAATGATTGTATTCTTGCATCCCAATATGAGGGTGTTGTCTGCTGTTTTAATAAGGGCATTGCAATAGTCACGAGAGTCATACACCGTATTTCCGCCTTCCACCTGAATGGTAAGCAAGTTATAACAGTTGCCGAACGCATGCTCCCCAATGCTTGTCACCGTGCTAGGTATGTTGATGGAGGTTAAAAGATGACAATTATAGAACGCACCTTCCCCTATGCTCGTCACATGGTTGGGAATATTGATTGAAGAGAGTTGGCCACAATCAGAGAACGCATATTGCCCGATGCTCGTCACTTCTTCTCCTATGACAAACTCTTCTACATAATGACCAAAATATGCTGCCAATGAATAGGTCAGATGATAATCTTTTGACACTATCGCATTGCTGTTGATTTCAACTTTCTTTATTTTACCACACCCAGAAAACGTCCATTGGTCTATGCTCGTCAAACTAGAAGGAATGTTGATGGAAGCCAGATGATAACAATTGCAGAAGGCAAACCCTCCCATGCTCGTCAGGTTGTCTGATATGTGGATGGAAACAAGTTCATAACAATTAGTGAAAGCATGTTCTCCGATGCTTGTCACATTATCGGACATATAAAAAGAAATGAGATTAGGACAGCCAAAAAAAGCGCCGTCTCCAATGCTCGTCACGTCTTCTCCCAAAACATATTCTTCAACTTGATTGCCGAATATCTTCTTTATAGAAGTATCATCTACGTTATATTCATATCTTTTAGATACAATAGTGTTACTGTTGATTTCAACCTTTTTCAGATTGCTGCAATCCTTGAACGCGTTTTCTCCGATGCTAGTCACACCATCGGGAATGATGATGGAGGTCAGGCCTGAACAACCATTGAATGCCGAGTTGGCGATACTTGCCACACTGTTGGGAATGATCGAGTTCTGACATCCATACAATAGCTTGTTGCTTGCCGTTTCAATGATGGCATTACAGTTTTCACGAGAGTCATACACGGTATTTCCCTCCTCTATTACTATGGAAGCCAGACCCGTGCAGCCTTGGAAAATATTGTTTCCTATGCCCGCCACACTATTGGGGATGGATACAGAGGTTAGGTCTGCACTTGCATAGAATGCCTGATCTCCAATACCCGTCACGCAATAATCCACCCCTTCATAGGCTACTGATGACGGTATGACGACATTTCCCGTATATCTAAAAGGGGAAGTCACGACTTCTGCTGTTTTGTCAACGGTATTCAACTTGTAATAAACACCATCAATCCTTGCGAAATTCTGTGTGCTCGCCACCATTGGCAAGAGCATCATCACAAGAAACAAAATTTGCTTTTTCATATTGTTTTTACATTTGGTTTTTATTTGCTATTGATTACCTGTTCCAGCGTGATGTCTGGATTGCTTTCTCCGAACACGTCCTTCTTCAACTTGAGTTTACGATGCTGGACGGCTGAGATGGTGATACAGTAGATGTTGCCAATAGTGCGGTTGCTTATACCGAGTCGAGTGAGGATGCACAGGCGTATGTCATCTTCCTGCATGTCAGGGTATTGCTCACGGATATGGGCGAAACGGTCATTGTCGATGGCGTTGAGTGTACGTTCTATCTCGCTCCATTCATGCTTTTTTAGGGTGATGAGCGAATCGCCTCTTTGGTTCTGTTGGTTCAGTTTCTTCATCACCTCCGAACGTTCGAGGATGAAGTTCTGAAGGAATGCCACCACTTCGTTAGCTTGGTGCAGTTGGGTCTTCTGATGTTCTGCCTCCTGCTGGAGTCGATGCTTCTCCTGTTCCTGCATGAACATTTCGTTTTCCAATATCGATTGCTCGTATTCTCGCTGATGATGAAGCATGCGGATGCGATATCGGAGAGCCAGAACAACCGCGAGGAGGATGATCACTGCTGCAATGATGACAATCAGAAGGGTACGGGCATATAACTGGTTGCGGTATTCAAGTTGCTGATTCGCCTTTTCCTGCCTCAGTGTCTCCTGGTAGTAGAGATCCTTCTGTTCAAGTGCCTTGTAATAGAAGTCCTCAATTTTCTCGAAGGCTTCATCAATATCGTCTTCCACCTGTTTGGCATTCATCCGTCGAAGTGCAATCTTGGCAAGGCTGCTCTGGACGATGTATGCCATATGGACATCTTCTCCGGGCTCAATCTGTCGATAGACCGTTTCTGCCGAATCGAGCATGTTGAGGCTGAGATAACTGCGAGCGAGAACCTGTAACGTACCAGGTCGCAGGTGGTCTGTT
Organism: Prevotella sp.; assembly: GCA_017524385.1. Taxonomy (GTDB): domain Bacteria; phylum Bacteroidota; class Bacteroidia; order Bacteroidales; family Bacteroidaceae; genus Prevotella. Next base: position 344 of record JAFWSS010000264.1, on the reverse strand, counting down.
GCCATGGTTTCCGCATGACGGGCATGGTCGACAGCCAGACGATAGTCTTCTTTTGCCCATGCTATGTTCGCAAGACTGGTGAGCGTCTGGCACATCAGGTCGGTCATCTGGTTTTTCTCAGCTATGGCGTATGCTTTGTTGATGAACCCGAGTGCTTCATCGAAGGTTCCCTCTTTAATGAAAGCCACTTGTGCTGCGTATGTACCTGCATAGTCCATCAGGATGATATGGTTTCGCTCATCGTCAGGATGCTGCTCGTAGATGGTCAGGGCTTTCATCATCAGCCGCAATGCCTCCTCTGGATTGCTCTGCGACAATGCTTCTGCCAACCGCTGGTATGCGAT
>JAFWSS010000263.1 GCA_017524385.1 Prevotella sp. | reverse complement strand
TGCTCGTCACGCTGTTAGGGATAGTGATGGTGGAAAGCCTGGAGCAGCCGGAGAAAGCAAAATCCCCTATGCTCTTCACGCTGTCCGGAATTGTTGTATTTATACAGCCGGCTATCAACGTATTGGTTGAGGATTCAATGATGGCATTGCAATTATTGCGGGAGTCATACACGGTGTTTCCTGATGCAACGGTGATGGAGGTCAGGCCGGAGCAGTCTGAGAAAGCCGCCCCCCCTATGCTCGTCACGCTGTTGGGGATGGTGATGGAGGTCAGGCCGGAGCAGCCTTCGAAAGCCGACTGCCCAATGCTCGTCACGCTGTTGGGGATGGTGATGGAGGTCAGGCTGGAACAATCGAGAAAAGCTAATCCCTCGATGCTCGTCACGCCGTTGGGGATGGTGATGGAGGTCAGGCTGGAGCAGCCTTCGAAAGCCGACTGCCCAATGCTCGTCACGCCACTGGGGATGCTGACAGAGGTCAGGCTGGAGCAGCGTGCGAAAGCGTAATCTCCAATGCTCGTCACGCCGTAGTAGGGGATGCTGACGGACTTGAGGTTGGAGCACTGATAGAAAGCATAATTCCCAATGCTCTTTACAGTATATAATGACCCACCGTAGCTAAACGTTTGAGGTATTGTAACATTACCAGTATAGCTGTTGTTTCCCGAGGTAACCTCAGCGGTCCTGGCGCTTGTGTTAATGTTGTAATAAATACCATTGATTAGAATAGGGTCGGCATTCATGGCAATCGGAATGAACGCCATGAACAAAAAAAGTAACATTTTTTGTTTCATAGTGAAAAAGATTATGTCATGTTGTTTTTCTTAAATAGATTATCTACCGTTTTTCTTTTCATCTCTTCAAAGGATGAGTTGTCTTCATGTCGTTTTTCCCATAGGCGTAAGTTGATTGTTGATTTGATTATTGATAGATGATTTGTTAATCCAGCGAACACAAGAAGCTGAGCGTCTTCTTGACCTTCTTCGTCTGAAAGTTCTGGAAAAGGTCAAAGCATAACAGCTCTTTTCTCGGTGTCTGCCGCCCATTTCTCCGAACGATGTTACAAAGATAGGGAAAAATTTTTAAAAACTATGCAATTGTGAGCTGATTTTTTGTTCTGACCACATAAAAACTGTTTCGATGACAAGTTTTTTTCTGTCCTTTTCGGCCTTATGTTTGCAAAAAAGATAAATTGTACTTACAGAAGTTTCCCATCCCATTCAAATGCACTAATCTTTATTTATAACGTTAGAGAGATTTGTCGAAGACCCACGTTTACTTCATACTTGAATTGTCATATCTTGGTTTAATGTTGAACGAACCCCGAAGGGGTGGTCAGAGTACAGGCAGGTGGTGGAGTGCGAAGCATGGAACCCCTGCTAAAAGCATGGTGGGAACAACAACCCCGAAGGGGTGGCAGAATGACTACTTCATACACTTCATATCGTTGCTCTGCCACCCCTTCGGGGTTGTTGATTTCATATCACCGTCAAGCAGGGGTTACGCTTCGCTCCACCACCTGCCTGTGGTCGTCCCAGCCCTTCGGGCTTCACTTCACAACTGGTTGCCATACAAGATAAATTACAGTTTTGTAAGGCAATTTTACTTCCGAAACTTAAGTTATGACAAAAATTAGAAGGAATTAGAAAAGAAATGGCAGCCATTTCATATTTTTCATCCTGCAGGATTTCTGTCGCTTGCGACGGTAATTCTTGATGTTTCTTTTATTGACCATTAATTCTCAAATTCTTAAATTCGTGATAAACAATTTATTACATACTCATTAAGGGTGGAAAACTTTAGTTATACTTATTTGGCACTCTGAAGCAAGAGGAACTGCAGCAGGAAATGGAGATTGCCATGAGACATGAGCTCCGCGAGATAGAATGTGATGAGGGTTTCCGGCAACACGAGGGGTCGCTCTCTCAAGAGTTCCCGCCCAAAGGCATCGACATACTCATCCTCCAAATAGGAATCAAGCCATTCATAGTATGCATGCAATGCAGAAGACGACATCTCGCCAGCCTCACGGGCTTCGCCAAAGAGAGCCTCCCCCTTTTGGATAATCTCATCTTCGAGACGCAAGACCGTCTGCAAGACGCCCGTCTCCTCCTGGTTGTAGAGTTTGGAGAGGTCTATCTTTGTCTTGGCTCCCTTGTAAGCGAAGACCTTGTTTCTCATCGTCCACCCTTTTTCACACAACCAAGCCATGTTGCCGTCTTTGGATACTGCCTTGGCAGGCAACTCCTTGTCCAAGGTCAAGCAAAACGGCACAACGACGGTCGTCATAGGAACTCCCACCGTAACCCAGCAAGTGGTGAGCAGGGGCGACTCCCCTTCCCTCACCCCCTGGATGACCATCGCATTGGTACTGATGTTGCGTGGGATGAATCCATCCAATACGACGGGGGTCTCGTCATAATAATCCTTTGGGGCGGAGTCACGCAGGTCGACACCATTCTGATTCACCAACAACCGAGACAGAGGCAACAAATCCTGCCAGCCGACTTTGACTCCTTGGAACCCTTTCATATAAATGGAGGCGATACGATGCCTGTCCACACCTTTCCGGTTTTTCGAAGTGCCGGAAAAACAGTAATTGGTTCGCACCAGCACACCATCAGGTGCCACATCACGGTCATTGACATCATATTTCACATATCCACTCTCCCAGACCTCATAGAAGGCAGCATTCCCTTGTGCATCCATGACAGCGTAATTGGCCTTCACCATCAGCATTCCCGTCTCCATCATCGAATCCAGCATCACCTCGAAGTCGCCGACGGACTCGCAGGAAGCCAACCCTTTCATGGTGACCCAACTATTCTGCGTCGCTGCTTGAGCAGGAACATTATAGGCAAGTGTGTTGGCGACGGCAAAGCCTTTTTCGTTGTAGCCTCCCCACGGGCCGGTTGACTTCGTAAACTGTCCCAAATAGGTGAAGCCGCGAGGTTCCACGATTCTCATCTCCACTCCCAAACTGTCATCGGAGTCTCTGTTCTTGAACATCAGAGGCCTGCCGTCGGCGGTGGCATTGCCTGATACGAGCACCATGGTGCATGCATGGCCCTCCAACATGAACAAGAATGCAAACAAACAACGAAGGAAGGTTCTTGTCATTTTCACCATCATATAGTTTTTGTGTTATGTCATTGAGCTTTATTGCCAAGAATCATTTCCACCACTGCTGTGACATCAGCGATGCTAGCCACCCCGTCGCCGTTGACATCTGCTGCCGCCGTGACATCCATCCCCGTAAGGATAATCTCCACAAGGATGGCCACGTCGGAGATGTCAACTTCATTGTCGTGGTTCAAGTCGCCGTTCATCACCAACGGGTTGACGCATCCTTCATCACCACCACCATCCCCTCCAAAGGCAAGGACATAGGACTCATCCAAGTAAAGGTCGAGCCATTCGTAGAAGGCATGCAACGTCGAAGACGTTAGCTCGCCTTGCTCACGGAGTTCGTGTATGAGTTGTTCGCCTTTGGCTATCACCGCATTCTCCATGCTTATGATTTTTTGCATGACACCCGTCTTCTTCTGGTTGTATAATTTGGAAAGGTCTATCACCCTTGGAGTCTCGGGGTAGGCGAACACGACATCACGCAGGGTCCTCCCCTTCTGGCAAAGCCAAGCACCTTCACCCTCTGAAACGGTCTTCGACGGCAATTCCTCTGTAAGCATCACGGGCACAGCCACCGTCATCATGGGGGGGCCCACCATCGTCCAGCAAGAGGTCAAAAGAGGCGACTCTCCCATCTTCACCCCTTGTATCACCATCGCATTGGTGCTGATGTCACGAGGAATGAACCCGTTGAAATCCACCATGGTCTCATCGTCATATGACTCCGGGGGAGTGTCACGAAGGTCGATGCCATCCTTGTTCACCAGCAAACGCGACAAGTCCAACAACAAGTCCTCCCAGACGATGGTGCCATCGGGACGCTTTTGTAGATACTGTGAAGCTATCTTATACCTGTCCTCCCCAACCATGTGAGCCTTGTCGCCCGAAAGGCTGTAATTGGAGCGTATCAATATGCCCCGGCGAGTCACCGACGGGTCGTTGGCATCGTATTTCACATAGCCAGACATCCCGACCTCAAAGATGGCAGCCGCACCATAGGCATCGAAGACGGCGTAATTGGCCATCACATCCATTGGGCTTTCCATTTCCTGCAATAGCTGCTCGAAATCGTCAACCGTCTCGCATGTGGCAAGACCTTTCCGGATGATCTCCCCGTTGCCACCCATCCCCTGGCCTTCTTTCAAATTGAACGATAGGGAGTTGGCTATGGCAAAGCCTTTCTCGTTGAACCCGCCCCAAGGACCGCTGTAGATGGAGTCGGCCACGGCGAATTGAGCGAGATAGGAAAAACCTTCGTCCTTCACCATCCGCATTTCCACCAAGGGAGCCTCAGAGGAGTCTCTGTTCTTGAGCAGTAAAGGACGACCGTCGGCGGTGGCCTTGCCAGACAACAGCACAAGTGTGCATGCGGCAGCTTCCAGATGGAGCAAGATGCCACAGACACATAGGGAAACAAACTTTACAAAACGAATGCTCATCTTTTAAATGCTCTTGCCTTTGAGTTGAAAAACAGATTAACGGAACGTTATTCCTTGTCAATTCGGTTTGGTCATATCGCTGGTAGATTGTTTTTAAATTACAAATTTATCAATAATAGTAGATACTGGCAAATTTTAATTCCTTTTTTTCCATTTATGTCTGAAATATTTTGCGGTTTTGCATTTTTTTCATACTTTTACGCCAAATTTGCGATGAGCGCATCATTTCAGCGATTCTGACTAACAAACATCAAACACCATCATTCCATGAAGAAAGTATTCACCACCTTTTTCCTCGCATTCCTCACCCTGTCGACATGGGCACAAGGAATGTCTGCATTAGACCAACTCAAGGTAGAGCCACGAAAAGCCTATGGCACCGATTACCCCTATGTGTCGCAACCCACCAATCTGACGAAACCTCCAAAGGGCTACAAACCGTTCTACATCAGCCACTATGGCCGTCACGGGTCGCGCTACTATTGGAATGCCTTGCTCTACAACAGCCTTGACTCCGTGCTGACATTCGCCCACAACAACCACCAACTCACTGCCGCCGGTGAGGCGTTCTATGAGAAGTTCTCTGCCGCAAAAGAAGAGTTGAAAACAGGCGTCAGCGAATTGTCCGACCTCGGGTGGGAGCAGCACCAGGGCATCGCACGCACCATGTACAACCGCTTCCCAGAAGTGTTTAAGAAAGGTGGCAACGTGCTGGCCATCTCTTCTCTCACAGGCCGCTGCGTCATCAGCATGTCTGCATTCTGCCAGGAACTGGTGCAGTGCAATCCGAAAATCGAAATCCGTGAGCAGTCTTCACGCTTCACCCTCAACGGTGTGGTGCCGACAGACAGGCAAAACCCTTTGAAACGCACTTGGCCGAAGTCGAAACCCCGATACGAGCAAAACCGTGACCAGTTCAAAGGCGACAACTCGCTGCGTGAGAAGGTCATACCCCGTGTCTTCACCAGCACAGAGGGACTGCCGGGCAACGTCAGAAGGTTGGGTGAGGACCTCATCAATCTCTACACCTCACTCCCCAACATCGGCCACGAGGGCATGATGGGCAACATCGTCACCGACGAGGAATTGGCGCAGCAGTGGGAGACCTCGAACCTTGGCACATACTCCTGGCTGTTCCCCGACCAAAACGAGATGGTGCCCATCCTTGAAGACATTCTCAAGAAGGCCGAAGCAGTGTTCAACGGCAGCAGCGACCACATCGCCGACTTGCGCTTCGGCCACGACACATGCCTCGGACCTCTCACCATACTGATGGGCATCAACGGCGCCGACAAAGACCCACTTGACCCCTACGAGGTGAAGAATTGCTATCAGAGTTGGGAGACCTGCAAGGCATCAAACATCCAGTTGATTTTCTACCGCAGCAAGAAATCCTCCGACATCCTCGTCAAATGCATGCTCAACGGTGCCGAGGCCAGCCTACCCGTGCCCACAACCCAATATCCTTATTATAAATGGTCTGACTTCAAGCAATACTACACCAACCGCTGCAACAGAGTGAAGTAAATTTATGAAAATTGAAAATTGAAGATTGAAGATTGAAAATTAGGTGCACACCCGCCCCCGAAGTCGTAGGGGCGGGTCTTGTGCCCGCCCGAATAATCACGATAATAATTTTTATCATCCCGAATTTTAGAATTGGAGAATTTTAGGGGCGGGCACAAAACACCCGCACCTACAGTGTAAATTGAAAATTGAAAATTGAAGATTGAAAATTAGGTGCACACCCACCCCCGAAGTCGTAGGGGCGGGTCTTGTGCCCGCCCGAATAATCACGATAATAATTTTTTATCATCCCGAATTTTAGAATTGGAGAATTTTACAGGCGGGCACAAAACCCGCACCTACAGTGTAAATTGAAAATTGAGCCCACTTTAAAAAGTCCTGTTTGAGCAAATAGCGGTGTTAGTTATCCCCTCCCCTCGCAGGGGAGGGGCAGGGGTGGGGTCTGTAACTTGTTGTTTTTCAAGACTTATCCACCCCACCCCAACCCCTCCCCTGCGAGGGGAGGGGAGATGCACACCGCCCTTTTGCTCCCTGTCCACTTTTTCAAGCGACGCCAAGGATGTTCTGCCGGATTTGCAATCCGGCAGCATCGAATATCAGGATTTGCAATCCGATAAAATCGTCATTTCCAACAAATTGACACAGCTTTAATCGGATTACAAATCATGATATTTAGCTCAGGCAAACATTCTTGGCATTCTGTTTGCGATCCCGAATTATCGAATTGGAGAATTATCTTTCCTTACACTCCATCGCTAAACAGCAGCGAGAGCGTGACATATTTCCCTTGGATGTTGTGCAAAATGAGATGGATGGAACCGCCAGGCACTTTCCACAACGCCATGCGTTCCACTCCATCCCTCGCTCCTTTGACATCCTGGGTTGGCTTTCCGAAATTATTGGAGATGGACGTGGCAAGTTTTTCGAAACGTTGACTTTGTTGGCTGCGCGTCACGCCCCCTTCCCTTCCATCAAGCACCACGGTCCATCTTTTGAAATCAACACCCACTTTGCTCACCCTATTCGTCCCTGGCGCTAAAAGACAGTTGACCTCAACGAAGTCGCCGGAAAATTTCCCCACAAAAGAACAAGACCCCGGGGAGTCGGCCCTCCGGTCGTTGGGCGAGAATCCTTTTTCGAGCATCTGGCGACGAAACGTTTCAAGGTCACAGCCCAAAGGAATGCCTTTGAAAAGAACGTGTTGGGCCTGCTGGGCATATCCAGTGGCACAAGTCAAAGCCAAGAAGCACAAAAGCAAATATTTTTTCATCTTTAGTAAAAGTTAAAAAAATAACTTGGTACTATTTTAACATATAATTACCATATAATTAATCATAAATTCCTGTGCGTCAGAATTTTTGGTTAATTCTTGGACGAGCCAAGCGGCAGAGCCGAGCGCGTGTTCTTTATTATTCATCCTAATTTATTTTTTTCATCTTTATCCTTATTTCAAGTTTTGTCGTTTCCTGATTTCTCATGGGCGGTCGCCTATTCGCGAGCCCCAGTCAGAGGGAGAGGAGCCCATGAACAGTTCAAGGACAGCCCCCTGCTTGATTTCCTCGTACGAGAGGAAAGAGCGAGAGAGTGGCTTGCCGTTGAGCACGGCTTTTTGCACATAGATGTTATCTTTTCCCACTTGATGGGCTACGACTTGGAAAGTCTTCCCGTCACCCACGTCGATTTCACATTTCGAGAACAGCGGCGAGCCGATGACATACTTGCCACCGGCCGGCTCCACCTGGTAGAGCCCCATGGCAGAAAGGACATACCACGCCGACATCTGTCCCACGTCCTCGTTGCCACAGAGGCCGTCATGGTCGTTGCGGTAGAGCGTCTCCATGGTTTTCCTTACGAGCCGCGCCGTCTTCCACGGCTGCCCCACATAGTCATACATATAGATGATGTGGTGACTGGGCTCGTTGCCATGGGCGTATTGCCCGATAAGCCCCGACACATCAGGCGGCGCCCCCTCGCCGAGGTCGCCCTCCACGACGAAGAGCGAGTCGAGTTTTTCCACGAATCTCTCCTCCGACCCGAAGAGGCTGACCAGTCCATGGACATCGTGAGGTACGAGCCAGGTGTACTGCCACGCATTGCCCTCCGTATAGTCATCGTGCTGGTGGATGGTGCGGAAGGGATTGAAAGGTTCCCTGAACCTCCCGTCGGCACCCTTGCCCCGCATGAAGCCCGTCTTCTTGTCGAAGTATTGTTGGTAGGCAAGGCTTCGCTGGTGGAAATAGCGATAGTCATCCTCGTGTCCCAGCATTTTTGCCACCTCGGCCACGCAATGGTCGGCGAGGGCATATTCCAACCCCTTCGCCACCGTCTCGTAGGTGGAGTCCTTGTCGTATGGCAGGTATCCATAGTGCTTCAGCAACCCCATCCCGCGTTCATCGAGCAGGACCGACGACCTCATCGCCTTGAACGCGCGCTCCTTGTCTTCCACATAACCTTTCAGCACCAGGTCGGCCAGCACCGGCACGCCAGGATTGCCCACCATGCAGTCGGTCTCATTGCCCATCAGGTGCCACACCGGCAGTTTCCCCTGTTGGTCGAAGATGTCCAACATCGACATGGCGATGTCGGCCTGTTTCTCCGGGTGGATGAGCGTCATGAGCGGATGAGCCGCGCGGTAGGTGTCCCATAGGGAGAAGGTGGTGTAATTGACATGCCTCACTTGGTGCACCCGCCCCCTCACCCCACGGTAGGAGCCGTCGACATCGCAGTACACCGACGGGGCCACCATGGTATGGAAAAGCGAGGTGTAGAACACCACAAGGTCGTCGGCAGAGGCATCCGGTGCCGCTTCCACGCGCACCTTGCCCAACTCCTTCTCCCAAGCCTGGGAGGCCTCACGCTTTACGCGGTCGAAATCCCAATGCGGCAGTTCCACAGCCATGTTCATCTTGGCTTGCGGCACCCCCACCGACGACAAGGCACATTTCACCAGAAGGGGCCTTGACGAGTCCTCCACACGCAAGAGGGCCACGGTGTCGCCTTGTTGCTCCACCATGCTCACCGGCTGCGAGAACTCCGCCACGAAATAGACGCGCTGCTCTTCAGCCCATCCGCTCGAGTAGCGGAATCCCGACACGACGGTGGGACTCTCCTGCTGGATGGAGGTTCTGGTCATCCGGTCCCATCCTATGCCTTGACGCAAGTCGAGACGCAACAAGGCGTCAGCCCCGCGGAAGGAGTAGCGATGGAACCCCACGCGACAAGTGGCGGTGAGTTCCACCCGCACCTCGGGTTCGTGCAAGTCAATCTGGTAAAAGCCCGGTTCCGCCCGTTCCTCCTCGTGGGAGAAACGCACCTCCCGCTGACGGCTGTCGGCAACGGGCAGGAACGCCACGTCGCCCAACTCACCGATGCCCGTGCCACTGAGATGCAGATGGCCGAACCCGATGAGGATGGAGTCGGAAATGTGATAGCCTGAGCACCAGTCCCACCCACGGGTATGCTCGGTGGGACCCAATTGCACAAAGCCGAAAGGCACGTTAGCCCCAAGGAACACGTGGCCGTGCCCTCCCGTGCCAATCCAGGGGTTGACATAACCGACATTGCCACCGCCCGCCCATGTCACGAACGTGACACTGCAGAGGCCCAAAAGGAGCAAGAACATCCTTTTCATCCTTTTCATACCATACAGATCTAATGCCGTTTTCCTATCAAACGCAAAAAAGGCGAAAAAAGTATATCTGGCGAACATACAATAGCAAAAATATTGAAGGTGAGTCGAAAAAAGCGAAAAGAACGTTTTTTGCAATGAAATAACTTTTATATCTTTGCACCATTCAAAAAAATCCGTATTTTTGCACTATCCATGTCTTTCCACCATCATGACAGACGGAATCAACAGAACAAACCTAAAATAAAAACTAATGATGAAAAAAAATCTTTTCAAATCGTGGCTGCTGACAACGGCATTGTTTCTTGTCGCCGTTGCCGGTCAAGCAGAGAACGTGATTTACGAGAGAGGCTACACCACAGCGTGGAGCGACAACGACCTATCAGACTGGACGGCAAGTTATTGCTCACCCACCATCAACGAGGGACTGAATGTAAAATCAACAAACGGTGGATGGACCTTGACCAATGGCATTTCCGTCGCAGCAAAGACCAAGGTGACGCTGACAGCCAACCTGAAAACGGGTGGGGCCAACGGACGCAGCGGCAGTTATGACTACATCAAGATGGGTGGTGTGTCGATATGCTTTAACGAGCAAGACAAAAAAGCAACAGTGGATATCGACGGGACTGCGACCGAGATGTCCATCACCTACCAAAGAGCCTCCACTTACAGCGTGACCATCGCTATCGACCAGGATTCACATAACGTGAGCGCCATGATAGGCACCACCTCTGTCAATGCCACCTCAACCACTGCCATCTCCAACGTGGAGTTCGGGCATTACAGAGCAGGCAAGGAGAACTATGAAATCAACCCCGTGCTTAAAGTCATCCAAATCAGCGAGGAGGTTTCTGCCAGCACCTATTATGACTACAAGGTGAATGCCGTCGATGGCAGCAACAACGTGCTCAAGGAACTTAAAAGCGGAACGGTGGAAAGCACCTCCAACCAACTCGATGTATTTTTCCCACAGCACGTACTTTCCGGCACCACCCTCTATGAGACGGCCAAAGCCACCAACCCCGGCTGGTATCAATCAAGTCTGACCATCAACGAGGACGACTATGTGTATGACATCCCCTACACCGCAGGCACCGTGAACGACGTGGTGTTCTACACCGAGGCTGAGGATGTGGAAGGAACCACAAAAGGATCCAACGCCGCCCGCGCCTCTTTTGGTGCAATGGGGCACACCGCCGGCTCTTATGTCAATGCCACAACCCTGGAGCCTGGGAAATACCAGATTTTCATGCGAGGCGTAAACGGCAACAGTGGTTCTCGCGCTGTCAATTTCAAGGTGGGCGACAACGTGGTGTTCACCACTTCCATCACCACCGGCACCAACTACCTGGCCAACTCCGAGACATTCTCCGTGACAGCCAACTCCACCTTGTCGTTCTCAAGCGAAGGCTCGTCGGCCAGCGGCGTGGACTGGTTCTATGTAAAATACATGGGAGAACTCGACCAAGGCACATACACTGTGAAATTCATATTGGACGACTACACGACGGAACTGAAAGAGGCAGAGACCCGCAACGGCGCCATAGGCACGCAACCCGTCATCTATGAAAGCGACAAAGACATGTTCACCATCGACGACGTGACTTACATCTATGACAGCGACGACGCTGCCGAGCAAACCATAGCCGAAGACGGCTCCACCGTGGTCACCATCGTTTACAGAGAGGCCCGCCCACTCGCCTATCAAGTGGTGGCAGTGGATGGCAACAACAATGTTTTGGATGTCGTGGCCGAAGGTGAACTCTTGGAGGGACAGTCGACAGTGGCCTACTACACCAAGGCCGTGAATAGCGAAGGGAAATGGTACATGATAGCCCAAAACACATCAGACCCCTACTACGGAGTGAACATTGAAGCCGACCAAATCATCTACAAGACATACAGCGAAAGCGACATCTTCTGGTTCAGCGAGGTGGAAGTCCTCAGACCCTCCCACTCCTGGGCCGCCGATGGCGCCTACCCCTCACGATATGCCAATGGCATGGCCAAGCGACTCTTCAAGAATTCTTATGTGAAGACAAATGCTTTCACCTCTGGTGTTTATACCGTGACCTTACGGGCACGCAACAATGGCAGAAACCCTGGGACACTGGACCTTTTCTTGGTGGACGCCGATGGCAACCTCGTGGAAGGCTCTTTAGGAACATTCGAACAATGGGCAAGTGCAGAACAAGCAGAGAGATCCATTGCCGATGTCACCATTCCTGAAGGCTATGCAGTTGCCATCAACAATACCGACCCAACCTACAACTCCAACCTTGAGTTGGACTATATCTACCTCACACGCACCGGCGACCTTCCCGCTGTGGAAGTGACCATCAGCAAGTATGGCTATTCCACATTGTATTATAGCGACCGCAACCTTGTCGTACCCGAGGATTTATGGGCCTACGGCGTCAGCATCGAAGACGGCAAGGCGAAACTGAATCCCGCAGGCAGCGTGATACCCGCCGGCACAGGCGTGGTGCTTGAAGGCACCCCCAACAAGATCTACACCCTGACGGCGACCAGCGATAACGGGCCTGCCGTGGAAAGCGACCTGCAAGGCACAGATGTCACCACCGAGATAAGCGAAGCAGGATACAAGTATTACATGCTCTCCGTAAAGAACGACAACGCCAAGAGCCTCGGCTTCTACTATCAAGTGAAAGGTGGTGCAAGCATCGAGAACAAGGGGCATTGCGCCTACCTGGCCATCGAGGACGAGGAGGGCGACACCGGCAGCGACCAAAACACCAATGGCTTCCCGTTCTTCGAGCAGACCGACGGCATCAGCACCATCGGCAGCGACGGAGTTCAGTGCAACGGCACATACACACTCGGCGGCGTTCGCGTGAACGACACACCGCTCCGGAAGGGTGTCTATGTGAGAAACGGCAGGAAAGTCGTCATCAAATAAAAATTCTTGGAAAAGACAGACAGTGCGGTTCTATCACAAGCGTTTGTGATAGAACCGCTCCGTATGGAAACTATATCAAGGTGAGATTGGATACCGTCGGGCACATCCCCGAAGCCACAACAAACAACAGTCATGGAAAAGCCATCAGTCACGACACCCTTGAAAGTGTATAAAGCCAGCGCGGGAAGCGGAAAGACCTTCACACTCGCCGTGGAATACATCAAACTACTGGTCAAGAACCCGGAGAGCTATCGCAGCATCCTTGCAGTAACCTTCACCAACAAGGCTACGGAGGAGATGAAGCAGCGCATCATCAGTCAGCTACATGGCTTGGCCAACGGCTACGAAGACTCAAAGGACTACCTCTGCAAAATCGTCAACGAGACGGGAATGGACGAAAAGACCGTGCGCGAGCGTGCGCGCATGGCGCTCACCAACATCATCCACGACTACACCTCATTCAGGGTGGAGACCATCGACAAGTTCTTCCAACGCATCCTCAGAAACCTCGCACGCGAACTCAACCTCACCGCCAACCTCCGCATCGAACTGAAAGACAAGGAGGTGGAACAAGAAGCCGTGGACCTGATGATCGACTCGCTCAAAAGCCAGGACCAAGTTCTCACATGGATCATGGAATACATCATCGACAAAATCAACGATGACAAGACATGGAACGTCATCTGGCTCGTGAAGTCGTTCGGAGAAAACATTTTCAAAGACTCCTACAAGGCGAGTCGCAAAGACCTTCAACAGGTATTCAACAACCAGCAATTCTTCGACCGGTACAAGAAACAGCTGTTGAAAATCATCAACGACAGCAAGCAGACCATGAAGGCACATGCCGACCAATTCTTCGAGGCGGCTGCAGGCTATAACCAAAAAGACTTCTACCATGGTTCACAAGGAGTGCCCACCTACTTTGCCAAACTTCAAAGCGGGGATTATGACGGCAACCCACCCAACTCCTATGTCAGTGCCGCCCTTGAGGCACCCGAAAACTGGACAAACAAGTCACACTCCAACAGAGCCGCCATCATCGACCTTGCCCGCACACGCCTGATGGACATCCTGCAGGCTGCCGAAGCCGACCGCTACAGATGCTACCGACAAGGCAAGTCGGCACAACTCATACTCAAGCACCTGGACCAATTGAGACTGCTCAGCAGCATCGAGGACACAGTAAGCCAACTCAACAAAGACGCCAACCGATTCCTACTCAGCGACACACAGGGAATGCTCAACGAATTGATCAAGGGCAGCGACACACCCTTCATCTTTGAAAAGACCGGCGCCTTCCTCAGACACATCATGATCGACGAGTTCCAAGACACCAGCACCGTGCAATGGGACAACTTCAAGGTGCTGCTGCAGGACCTGATGCACCAAGGAACCAGCAACCTCATCGTGGGAGACGTCAAGCAAAGCATCTACAGATGGCGCTCTGGCGACTGGCAACTGCTCAACAACATCGAACAGAAATTCGCCAAGGAGATGGTCGAGGTGAAATCACTCGACACCAACTACCGATCCGCCCGCAAGGTGGTGGAATTCAACAACCATTTCTTCATCGTGGCCAGCCAACTGGAATACCAACGCCTTTCAGGATTCGTGGGGCCGGAAGCCGCACAGCTGCGCCTCGCATACAGCGACGTGGTGCAAAAAGTGCCCGAGGGAAAAGACGACAGCGGATACGTCAGGGTGGAACTCATGGACCCATACCAGCATGAGGAAACCATCATGCAACGCATCTCCGACACCATCAAGAACCTTACCGACAACGGCGTGCCACAAAGTTCCATAGCCATACTCGCACGCGACAACAAGGAGATAGAGCGGACGGCTGACCATTTCCAAAAGAACGAACCCGACCTTCACATCGTCTCCGACGAAGCATTCCGACTGGACTCCTCCTTGTCGGTCGTCACCATCATCACGGCCTTGAGAGTTCTTGCCAACGAAAGCGATGTGCTCTGCAAAGGCACACTGGCAAAAACCTTCCAACACCAAATCAAAGGCAGCACACTCGCCGACGACGCCATGATGCTCGCCACAAACGTGAAAGACGAGCCACACGCCTTCCAAGAATGGCTGCCAGAAGGCTTCCGCACCCCCGATGACTTCTCACACCTGCGCACGCTACCCCTCACCGACCTGGTGGAAAACATATACACCATCTTCCATCTGGAACACATTGACGGGCAGAACGCCTACCTGTGCACCTTCCATGACATACTGGCGGAATATATGAAAGACAACACCTCCGACATCTGCAGGTTCCTGCAAGCATGGGACGACAACTACCACAAGAAAAACATTCATGGCGACAAAGTAGATGGCGTGAGGATGGTCACCATACACAAGAGCAAGGGATTGGAATACGACAACCTCATCATTCCTTTCTGCAATTGGAAACTGGAAAAGAGCAACATCCTATGGTGCAAGACACAAACGGAGCCCTTCAACCAACTACCCATACTACCTATCGATTACGGCAAAAGCATGGTGGGCACCGTATATGAAGACAGCTACCTCAAGGAACATCTCCAAAACTCCGTCGACAACCTCAACCTGCTCTATGTAGCCTTCACGCGAGCCAAGGACCGACTCTTCGTCTTCGGAGTAACCAAATCGAAATCATCGAAGACATCGAAAACATCGAAACCAACGAAACCAACGAAACCAGATGGCAACACACACACCAACAGAAGCGTGCTCGTGGAGCAATGCCTACCCCTGCTGGGAAAACCTTTCAAATACATCTTGCCCGACGAAAAGGTGATGACACTCGAAGCCCTCGACGCCAACTTGCAGAATGAGCAGGATGAAAACATCGTCTTCGAATACGGACAGTGTTTTACTGATGATTCGCAGGCGGGCACAAGACCTGACCCTACGACTTCGGGGGACATTCCAGAGGGGGGCAAAAAAGAAAAGAAAAAAAGCAACAACGTCTTCCTGCAACCAGAAGACAGCATCAGCATCGAACTGAAGTCACACCCCTCGCGCGCAACCTTCCGACAAAGCAACAACAGCCAGGCTTTCACCGACACAGACGAAGACAACTTGCTGAGAGCAAATTACATCGAGAGAGGAAACCTGCTCCACAACATCTTCTCAAAACTGAGAACCGTCGATGACATCGAACGTGTGTTGCAGCAGATGGTACACGAAGGAGTCATCTATGACGAAACCAGCCCAGAAGAACTGCGCCACCTTCTGCAACGAGCATTGTCCAACAAGAAAGTCATGGAATGGTTCTCTCCCAAATGGAAACTCCACAACGAGTGCACCATCCTCTACCACAACGAAACAGGCGAACTGAAGGAAATGCGCCCAGACCGAGTGATGACCAATGGCGACAAAACCATCGTCGTGGACTTCAAATTCGGGAAACCGTGGAATGGACACAAGGGACAAGTGGAAAGATACATCGAACAACTCCAGAAAATGGGCCACGACAAGGTGGAAGGATACCTCTGGTATGTAGGAGAAAACAAAGTCGTACCCGTAAAGCCTAAAAGAAAGCCATGAAACCCATCGAACAAACCTCTTCAACAGTGCAGGAGCACACCCTACCACTCACCACACCATTCCTCGAGCATGTGGCAAGAGACCTGTACGGGAAATACGGCAACGACCTCTCACACGTCACCATCGTATTCCCCAACAAAAGGGCATCGCTCTTCCTCAAGGAACATCTGTCACAGATGACCAACCAACCGTTGTGGTGCCCCGCAATCACCACCATCAGCGACCTCTTCCGAGAGCACTCACGGCTCATCGTGGCCGACGACATCAAACTCATCTTCGAACTCTGGAAAAGTTTCGTCTCGTGCTCGGGAGGCGACGACAGCCTCGACAAGTTCTATGCCTGGGGAAAGGTGCTGCTCTCCGACTTCGACGACATAGACAAGAGCATGGCCAACGCAAAAGGATTGTTCGCCAACCTCAAAGACCTGCATTCCTATGACACCGCCGAATACCTGACCGCGCACCAAGTGGAAGTGCTCAAGCATTTCTTCCAAGACTTCAGTGAAGACCATACAAGCATATTGAAGAAGAGATTCCTCCAGTTGTGGAGCCGTTTCAGCGACATCTACACCGACTTCCACCAACGGCTGGCCCGACAAGGCCTCACCTACGAGGGGGCTCTCTACCGAGAAGTGGTGGACGACGAGGAGGCCGACTTCGGCGGCAACACCTACGCCTTCGTGGGCTTCAATGCCTTGCAAGAAGTGGAACGGCGACTCTTCAAGCGCCTTCGCCAAGAGGGGAAGGCCATCTTCTATTGGGACTTCGACCATTACTACTTGCCCACGAAACCGGCCAAGCATCCCCACGAAGCAGGTGAACTGCTGAAAAATTTCATCAACGACTTCCCCAACGAATTCGACAACGACTCACACATCTACGACCATTTCTCGGAAAAGAAAGACATCACCTTCATCGGTGCTCCAACCGACAGCATACAAGGACGATATGTGAGCCAATGGCTCGGCGACGAGCGGCGCGTGAAAGCCGGCAACCGTAGCGCTGTCGTGCTGTGCAACGAAGGATTGCTGCCCACCGTCCTGCATTCCATACCGGATAGCGTGTCGGACATCAACATCACCACGGGCTTCCCTCTCATGCAGACGGCGGCCGCATCATTGGTGAAACTGCTCGCCGAACTGGCCTTCCAGGGGCGCTCGGGCAGGAACAAGTATCGTCAGAAATGCGTTCTCGCCGTACTCAGGCATCCCTACGCCACCTACATCACCCCCGACGCAGCAGCATTGTGCACGAAACTCGTCACCAGCCACATCTATTATCCCACACGCGAGGAATTGCTGACCGACGAAGGCACAAGGCTGCTCTTCCGCGACATCGGTGTCTCACAAGCAAAAGACAGGGAATACAATGTCAACAGGGAGGTGAACCAATGGATGCTCGACATCCTGCGCAGCGTGGCGATGGCGGCAAGGCAGAACGAGCATGAGGAACCTCTCACCCATGAGTCGCTCTTCAGGGCATACACCCTGCTCAACCGCCTTCAAAACCTCTTCGAGAAAGATGACTTGAAAATAGACCCCGTCACCTATCAACGCCTCATTCAGGAAGTGGTGTCCACCACCACCATACCTTTCCATGGCGAACCGGCGATAGGATTGCAGGTGATGGGAGTGCTCGAGACACGCAACCTCGACTTCGACCACCTGCTCGTGCTCTCCTGCAACGAAGGCAACATGCCGCAGGGCATCGACTCACCGTCGTTCATCCCGCAAAGCCTGCGCAAGGCGTTCGGGCTCACCACGATGGACACGAAAGCCAGCATCTATGCCTACTATTTCTACCGCTTGCTGCAACGCGCCACCGACATCACCATCATGTATGGCAACGCCCCCGACGACAAGCATACCGGAGAGAAAAGCCGCTTCATGCTACAACTCATGGTGGAAAGCCCGCACCGCATCTCACGACAGGCTCTCACCACCACTCAAAAACCCACCATCACCGAGCGCTACTGCATAGAGAAGAGCAAAGAGGTGATGGAACACCTCAACGGCATATCCACCATCTCGCCCACAGCCATCAACAACTTCATACGTTGCCAACTGCAATATTTCTACAAATATGTGGCTGGCATACGCGAACCGGAAGATGAGACCGAAGACATCGACAACCGCACGTTTGGCAGCATCTTCCACGACGCCATCCAATTCATCTACGACGAGGTCAGCGGCATCGACCGTAGCACAATCGACGAAAAGCACCCCTTCGCAAACCCCGGCGTGGTGATACATCCCCAGCAGATAGACAGCGTGCTGAAAGACCCTTCCATGATAGACCGCAACCTGAACAAGGCATTCATGAAGCATCTCTTCAAAACGGAAGACCTGAACAACATCCCGGAATACAACGGGTTGCAACTCATCAACCGCAGGGTACTCACACACTATCTGAAACAGTTGCTCACCATCGACAAGAAATTGGCACCCTTCACCATCCGCGGTCATGAGGGCGACATCTTCTCCACCATCAGGGTGACCACCAGCGAACGCACCAGGAATGTGAGGATAGGCGGGCGCATCGACCGGTTGGACGAAGTGGACGACGCCGATGGACGACACATCCGAGTGGTGGATTACAAAACCGGCAGCAAAGACATCTCGACCACACTCAAAGGGGTGGACGAAGTATTCGCTCCTGAAAAAATCAAGGCACACAGCGACTACTACCTACAAGCCATGCTATACGCCATGCTCGTGAGCCGCGACAAGGAAGTGAACCCGAATGGCTTGCCTGTCAGTCCCGCCCTGCTATTCATACAGCGCTCCGGCAAGAAAGACTACGACCCCGTCTTGAAATTCGACAAGGAAAAAATCATCGACATACGACCCTATGTCGACGATTTCGAGAAAAGATTGGCTGAAGTGGTGACACACATCCTGGAACCCAACGAACCTTTCCAACCCACCGACGACAAAGCCACCTGCCTCAACTGCCCCTACAAAGCCATCTGCGGAAGGAGAAGGCAAATTTAGGCGTTGGTGCAAGAAAAGGGCTCCACATGGAGCCCTTTTAGAATATTCACACGATGGAAGCCGCATCACATGATGCCGTCTTCCCGGAGTTTCAGTTGCCATTTCCAGGCAGAGGCGAGTACATCCTCGAGAGGTGTGTCGGCCTTCCAGCCAAGCACCTTGTTGGCCTTGTCCACATTACCCCAAACCTTCTCGATGTCACCCTCCCTGCGGGGAGCGAAGGTCCAGTTGAGTTTCACACCGGTGGCCTTCTCGAAGCCCTGCACCACTTCCAAGGTGCTGAGGCCCCTGCCCGTACCGATGTTGAACACCTCCACGGGGTCGGTGTCCTGCTCCAGCACTCGTGTCATGGCTGCCACATGGGCCTTGGCCAGGTCAACCACATAGATGTAGTCGCGGATGCACGTGCCGTCGGGAGTGTTGTAGTCGTTGCCGAACACCTTGAGTTGCTCCCTCACGCCGATGGCCGTCTGTGTGACAAAGGGGATGAGGTTCATGGGCACGCCCAAGGGCAGTTCGCCAATCAAGGCCGACGGGTGTGCACCGATGGGATTGAAATAGCGGAGGATGACCGACTTGATGTTGGCACCGCTATGGATGTAGTCCTGTATGATTTCCTCATTGATCTGCTTCGTGTTGCCGTAAGGACTGAGCGCCTTCTGGATGGGGGCTTCTTCAGTCACCGGGAGGTTTTCTTTCGACGGCTGTCCGTAGACGGTGCAACTGGAGGAGAAGATGATGCCCTTCACCCCGAACTCCGGCATCAGTTCCAGCAGGTTGACGAGGCTGTTGATGTTGTTCCTGTAATAAAGCAATGGTTTCTCCACGCTCTCACCCACCGCCTTGCTGGCAGCGAAATGGATGATGCCGCAGATGCCGGGATGCTTGGCAAACACCGCCTTCAGTGCGTCGATGTCGCAGCAGTCCACCTGCTCGAAAGCCGGGCGTATGCCGGTAATCTTCTCTATGCCATCCACTACTTCGATTTTGGAGTTGGAGAGGTTGTCCACGATGACGACATCGTAGCCAGCCTCTTGCAGTTCTACGGTGGTGTGGGAACCGATGAAGCCCGTGCCACCCGTAACAAGGATTTTCTTTTTCATTTTTTTATTAGTAGTTAAAGAGGAATTAAAAAGGAGTTAAAGAGGAGTTAAAGGGACATTTGTTATTTTTTATGGAGTTAAAGGGGAGTTAAAGAGGAGTTAAAGGGGAGTTAAAGGGACATTTGTTCTTTTTGAAGGAGTTAAAGGGGAGTTAAAGGGACATTTGTTCACTTTCATAGGGAGTTAAAGGGACATTTGTTCACTTTCGGAGGAACCTATTTCTTCTGCCACGGCGATGTCCATGCCGCGCCAAAGGATGACGAGACGGTGAAGTCGGGTGTGGCCGATGGTGCGCTCCACCCCGACGCTCTCGGCGTAGCGTGTGATCTGGTCGATGGCCTTCTCACGGGCTGCCGCCACCTCGGCGTCGGAGGCTTTCGAGGGGAGGTATTTCAACTCCAACACATAACTGTGCTCGATGTCGGGGTAGATGCCGAGCATGGGCTGCAGGTAGATGTCGGCATAACCGCCGACCATCACCTCGCCG
>JAFWSS010000262.1 GCA_017524385.1 Prevotella sp. | reverse complement strand
TTGCAAATCCGACTGAACATCCTTGGCGACAAGCGGTGCAAAATATTGTCAATGACGATTTTAGCGGATTACAAATCCTCATATTTGCTGCTGTCGGATTGCAAATCCGACAGGACATCCACATGGATTTGTAATCCGATTAAAGCGGTGCAAAATATTGTCAATGACGATTTTAGCGGATTGCAAATCCTCATATTTGCTGCTGCCGGATTGCAAATCCGACAGAACATCCTTGGCGACAAGCGGTGCAAAATATTGTCAATGACGATTTTAGCGGATTACAAATCCTCATATTTGCTGCTGCCGGATTGCAAATCCGGCAGAACATCCTTGGCGACAATTGCAAATCCGGGAGAACACCGAACACCCTTGGCATCGATTGCAAACGATGAACACCCTTGATATCGGTTGCAAAAGCATTTGCGATTGTCTTTGTGTGAAGAGGATAGTGAAAATCAAGGGGGTGTGCTGAAAAGCACACCCCCTTGAAATAATAGGAACTGAAATAATGATGTATCAGTCGTTCTCTACGAGGCCTGAGTAGCGGATGCCGCTGACCTTGTACTTGGCATAGCCGTCATCGGGATACCAGGGGTCGTTGGTGTATTTCACGTAGAAGACGATGGAGTCGGCAGGCGAACCATTCTTCTGTCTTCCAGCACCCTTGAGAATCTTTCCTTGCTCGATGGTGATGCCATATGAACCAGAGAGGTTCTCGGCATTGTTCGACGAGAAGGTGAGGTTGTTCTGGTCGATGCTCACCACGTTCTTGAAGGAATAGTTAGGATAGGCAGGATTGCCATAATAAGCCCCCAGGTCAAACCACCCCATGTCGTCGATCCACATTTGTGAAGGCGAATTGCTTGCGGTGTTGTAGGTGAGCAGCAAAATCCTTTCCTCATCATAACCAAAGTAGTGTTCACCACCATCTATGGGGTTGCCGCTGTCGTCGACGGCATCGATGTCCACATACCATTGACCAGCCATGCTCTCGGTGGCGGTGCCTCCGATTTCCTCCTTGTCACAAGAGGTGAAAGTCAAGCCAAGCAACAATGTTGCTGCAAAATATACTATTTTCTTCATATCCTATTGTTGCTAAGTTATTTTGTTAACGTTACAGTGAAAGGAGCATCGAAGTCCATATTCAGAGACACCGTACCCGTTGCGGGGTCATAAGAGCCGTCGAGCAACGTAGGCTTGTCGTCTCCCCAATACCAGTTTCCAGCTTCGACCACCTCGATGGTGTTGTCGGCGTTGAGTTTGAGTGTAGCCTCAAGGAAGAAGTCGTATCCATAGGCATCATATCCTGGATAGCGTCCGTAGCTGTAGAAGCCACCAGCGAGGTCGTTGATTTCATAAGTGCCATCGCCATTGTCAGTAATGCTGATGGGGGCATTGAAGTAATGCCTGCTACCATACTGGCTCTCACCGAAATAGAGGCTGGCGAAGTTGTTCTTGTCCACCACGGCCACCGTGCGCGAAGCAGAAGCAGGGAATCCATCGGGATTTACCACACTGTAATTGAGTGTGTAGAATCCCATTTTGTTGGTATTCACGGTTCCTGTGGTGACGATTTTGTCAGAGACATCCTCTCCACCCATGGTAGCCATGCACCCCGGGTCGTTGAAAGCGCTACCCAGCTGCGTGGTCATGTATTCATCGCCGTTGAGTTCCAAAATGGCGTAGTATGTGATACGGCTCTTGCCTTCCGACTCATCATCGTCGCAGCTGGTGAACACGGTCGGAGTTGCCAGTGCGAGCAAAGCAGCAAATAATATGTTCTTTTTCATTTTTTTCATCTTTTAGGTAATTATCATTGTTGTGCCCAGAAGATAGGTTTCAGATAGTCGGCATTCTCAAACTTAGGCGCATTGCCATTGCTTGAAGATGAAGAGGAGGCAAACGGCCAGCGCTCGATGAGGTGGTTGTTTCCGATGTTACCGTCCACCTGTATGGGTGTATAGAGCGTGCCGGGCTGATAGAGTTGCGGAGCGTATGCATCGGTGTCGATGTTATAGAGCTGAGCACCCGTCACTGTGCCGAAGGCGGGGTAACGGAGGCGGCGCAACTCACACCACGACTCAAAGTTGTTGACACCAGCGAGAGCCACCCACTTGGCGATGCCCAGCACCTTCTTGTAGGCGCCTTGGTCATAAGGATTGCGTGCGATGTACTCATCGGCACCACCCACGCCAGCAGAAGCGAAGGAAGCCTGCACGGCGGCGGCATAGTGTGCAGCAGCCGAAGCCACGTCGTTCTTGCGAGCAAAGTATTCAGCGATGAAGAACTCTGTCTCGGCCACGGTGATAAGATATACCGGCGAATTGTAAGCCATCTTAGGACGGCACCAGTAGGCTGACTTGTAGTTGTCTGTAGTGGAGAAGTTGGTTCCCGACACGCCACCAGTGAACTCACCCGAGCTGTTGGGGTCGAAGAAAGCAGCAAGGCGCGGGTCCTCATAGACCACATCACCATTGGCATCTTTCAACTGCATGGTACCCACGAGTGCGAGGTTGGCAGTGACGTTGATCTGGGTGGAGCCGAAGGAGGTGGAGAACTCCTCTGAAAAATAGGGGTTCATCTGTCCGGTCTCATTGCTCCAGCAGCTGGTGTAAGCCACATCTTCAGTGGGCAGGTTGCCCTCGCTGATGATGGCAGCGATTTGAGCATCAACACTTGCCACGCCACTCTCACGAGAGAGAATCTTGAGTTTCAAGGCGTTGGCAAACTTGATCCAGTTGGCAGCATTCTGTCCTTTGTAAAGGAAGTTGGTAGCCACCACATCGTTGGCATTGGCCTTGGCAAGCGCCTCATCCAGTTCTTTCAAGATGCCTTCATAGACCACGGACCCTTCATCGTAGTGAGGTGAGGAGTTGCTGATGTCGAGTGCCTCGGAATAAGGCACGCTTCCATAGCAGTCGACCAAGGCCTGGAGGGTGAAGCAACGCAAGGTTGTGGCAGCGAGGACGGTGCCCCATTCCTCATTCTTCTCCGCCAAATTCTTGATGGTCTGCAAGTTTTTCAGCGCCACGCGGTTGAGTTGTGAATAAGCGCTTGAAGAGCGCACAGGCGACATGGTGAACTGTGAGTAGTCCACATAGTTGCTGGTGCCGAACATGTGAGCATAGTGCTGTGAGAAATACCCGCCAGGAATGCGAAGGAGGTTGCCATAGGTGGCAGCTAGACCCATTTCGGCAGCAGGCAGCATGATGCTGGGCGTCATATTCTCCTCAGTGGGAGAGTTGGGATCCTGGTTGATGTCCAAATAACTGTCGCAAGAAGCAACGGCCATTCCCAGGATGATGGTTGAGATGATTGTTAATTTTTTCATACGTTTTGTCCTCCTTCAAATTAGAATTTAACACCTACGTTGAAGCCGAAAGTGCGGCAGCTTGGGTTGACATACAACTCACCGAACTGTCCATCGAGGTCATTACCATCGGTACTACCCTCCGGGTCGATGTAAGTGTTGCTCTTATGTGTCCAAGTAAACACGTTGTTGCAGAATACGGACAGGTTGATGTCGCTCAGGTAGAGTTTGCTCACCAGCGATTTGGGCAGGCTGTAAGACAGGGTGATGTTACGCAGTTTGACATACGACCTGTCAAGGAGGTAAGACTCACCGCCTTGTCCCCATCCATACTTGTTGTAATAATCCTGATAGCTGGTGTTGTTCAGATAAATCGGCTGGTTGTTCTCCACATACTGGGGAGCATCGGCAGTACCTACATTCACTACGGAGTTGGGGATGACGAACGGGCGACGCTCGTTGTACAAGGTCACCTCGCCATTGCCGGTGAACTGCATCAGGTTCTTGGTGCGTGAGAACATGTATCCTCCCTGGCGGATGTCCAATGCTGCGCTGAGCGACAATCCCTTCCATGTCAAGGCCGTGGTGACGCCACCAGTCCAGTCGGGGTTCATGTTCTTGCCAGTATCTTGCAAGTCGGCAGACAGGATGGGTTGTCCATCGCCATCGACGATGATTTTCCCGTCGGCTGTGTATTGAGGCATATAGGTATAGAACTCACCCAAGGGGTTGCCTTCCTCAGCATACATGTATACGGCATCATTTCCAGCGGAGAAGCTATTGATGACCGTCTTTCCACCTTCGAGGCTTGCTGGCATGGAGAGTACCTTGTTTTGGTTCTTGGCGAAGTTGAAGCCCAAATCCCAGCGGAAGTCCCTTGTGCGAATGGGCGTGGTGTTGACGAGCAACTCAATACCGCGGTTGCGCACATTACCGAAGTTGGTCACCATTTGGGAATATCCGGTAGCCGGGTCGACAGGCAAGGTGAAGATCTGGTCATCTGTCTCACGGTTGTAGTATGCGAAGTCCACATTGATGCGGTTGCCGAAGAATGCCAAGTTGAGACCCACCTCATACTCGGTGGTCATCTCCGGTTTCAGGCTTGAGCTACCGATGGTGGCAGACTCTTGGAAAGCATTGACACCGCTCATCGGGAAGCTTGCCACGTCAGCCGCATAATAGGCGCGTGACGTGCCTTGGATGAATCGAGCCGAAGTTTGATAGGGGCTTGCGTCATTACCTGTCTTGCCGTATGCAAGACGAATCTTACCAAAGTCGAGGATGTCGTTCTTGGGGATGAGCCTGGTGAAGATCCAGCTCAGTGTCACACCGGGATAGAAGTAGCTGTTGTCATCGATGGGGAGCGTGCTCGACCAGTCGTTGCGAGCAGTCAGTCCAAGATAGAGCATGTCGTCCCATCCCAAGGTGACGTCGCCAAAGAGACCGACAAGACGTCTCTTCGACTGGCTCTCTCCCAAAGAAGACTTGGTAGCGCCATTGCTCAAGTCCCAGAACCCGGTGTTGAATGTCAGGAGGTCCGTTTGGCCATACATATAAGTACTGTAACGCTCATTCATGTTGACACCGGCAACGATGTTCACATCCAGTTTGCCATCGAGGTATTTGTCATTCCAATTGGCCAGGAAATCATGGTTGGTCTCATAACCTCTACGATAACGAGTAAACACCCAACCATCCTGATTCATTTCGCTGGGAGCATATCCATAATTCTCATTGATGAGGGCGTCGTCAAGAGTTATTTGAGGCATACCAAGCTTAATGTCGTAATCGGTGTAGTCAAAACCGAAACGATAGGTAAGGGTCAACTGCCTCAGCGGTTTGATGTCAGCCTGGATCCTTCCATGGATTTGCTTGGCATCATTGCTGTTGTGGTTGTTTGCAATAGCCCAGTAGGGGTTGGTGATGCCGTATGGAGTGTACCAAGCCTCAGGTGTGTTGAACGGGCTGGAGAGGTCCTTGCGGTCGACGAGGGAGATGTCGCGGGGGAACTCGAGGATACCGTCGATGAACGATGTACCCTGATAGGAGCCCACAAGGTTGGTTTTGGTCTTGGCAAAGTCGATGCCAGAAGTCAGCTTGAACCATTTGATGGGTTCATAACTGCTATTGAAAGCAATGGTGTTACGCTTGTATTTATCCTTGCTGCCCGGAATGATGCCGTCGTCGCCCGAATAGCCGTAGCTCAGGTAATAGGTCATCTTCTGGTCGTCGGACACACCACTGAGCGAAACGCTATGGTTGGTGGACACACCTGACTCGAAGAAGTCCTCGATGTTGCTCTCAATGGCGGAGTACTCATGGATGAGTTGCTGGTGATTCCAGATAGGTCCATAGACTTGCGTCGAACCATCGAGCTCAGGTCCCCATGAACCATTCTCGATGAAGGTCTGCTGTCCGTTCCATCCTTGTCCGAACTTGTTTTGGAACTTGGGCAGTGTCGACACCCGTCTCCACTGTACGCTACCATCATAGCTGATGGAGAAGTTGCGTGCCCCATTGGCCTTACCACTCTTTGTGGTGATGACGATGACACCGTTGGCAGCGCGGCTACCATAGAGTGCGGTGGCTGCAGCACCTTTCAGCACGGTCATCGACTCGATGTCGGAGCTGTTGATGTTGGATATACCACCCATGGCCTGCTGCTGACCTTGCTGGAGCTCTGTAGTCTGCTGGAGGGGTACGCCATCTACGACATACAAAGGTTGGTTGTTGCCATTGATGGAGCTGAAACCACGGATGATCACGGAGTTGGCCGTGCCCGGGTCAGACGAACTGGCATTCACCTGCACACCAGCCACCTTGCCAGCGAGTGAAGAAGTGACATCAGTCAAGCGTCCGGCAATCAGTTCGTCATTTTCAAGCGTCTGAGCCGAATAACCGAGGGTCTTCTGCTGTCTACTGATACCCATGGCAGTCACCACCACCTCATCGAGCAAGGTGTCATCAGACAGGAGCCTGATGCGCATGTTGGGTGCGGCAGTCACCTCCATCGTCTGCATGCCCACATAGGAAATGCGGAGGGTGCTGTTTCTACTCGGAACGTCCAAAGAGAACTTTCCGTCAACATCGGTCACCGTACCCTGTGATGTGCCCACAATCTGGACGGTGGCGCCCACGACGGGCATACCATCCTCCTGCGAGACCACAGTTCCCGTGACCCGAGTTTGTGCCATCGCCACTGCACATGTCATGCAGAGGCAGGCAAGTAACATAGTTAACTTTTTAATCATAAACTCTCTCACTAATTAATAATAATGTATATGTATTAATTCATTTCCAAGAACATCCCTTCTGTAACAATAGGTAGGTTGGGTGTGCCGATGGTTGATTCTCAGATACGGGGTGATGTCACTATTTGCTGGCGTGTATCTATAAGTTAGGGCGCAAAATTAAACATTTTTTGCATAATCACAAAAATTTTAAGTGAAAATGTGTGGAAAGTTGGTAAAACAGAGACAAAAAAGAGGGTAAAACGAACAATCGACCATCTTTTTGATACAAAAAAAGGGATAATTATTGCAATTTTATGTTTTTAGTGTAAGAATTACAGCAAATAGGAGATAACAGAAAGCAATTAGGAAGACATAGGGGATACAGAGAGATAAAGAGAGCCACGAGTGCACTTTTTGCCGTTTTATTCCACAAAATGGCCAAAAAGTGACTTTTTTCATCATTTTTCGACATTTTTCTTTCATTTTGTTTGGTGTTTTGGATATTATGCTTACCTTTGCACAAGAAATGTAAGAAGAATCAACAAATTTCAAACAACCCAATAAAAAGTAAAAAGATTATGATTGCATCAAAAGTGGTTGAGAATCTTCAACAGAGATTCCCGAATGAGCCAGAGTACATCCAGGCTGTCAGCCAGGTATTAGGAACCATCGAGGAAGAGTACAACAAACATCCCGAGTTTGAGAAAGCCAACCTCATCGAGCGCCTTTGCATACCCGACAGGATCATCTCCTTCCGTGTGACATGGACAGACGACAAAGGCAACGTGCAGACCAACATGGGCTACCGCATCCAGCACAACAACGTGATTGGCCCGTACAAAGGCGGCATCCGCTACCACGCTTCCGTGAACCTCTCCATCCTGAAGTTCCTCGCTTTTGAGCAGACATTCAAAAACTCACTCACCACCCTTCCGATGGGTGGAGCAAAGGGCGGCAGCGACTTCTCGCCCCGTGGCAAGAGCAACGCCGAAGTGATGCGCTTCTGCCAGGCCTTCATGACCGAGCTGTACCGCCACGTGGGTCCCGACGAGGACGTTCCAGCAGGCGACATCGGCGTTGGCGGCCGTGAGGTGGGCTACATGTTCGGCATGTACAAGAAACTCACACATACGTTCAGCGGAATGCTCACCGGCAAAGGCCTGGAGTTCGGTGGTTCGCTCATCCGTCCTGAGGCTACCGGCTACGGCAACGTCTATTTCCTCCAGAACATGCTGGCCACCCGTGGCATCGACATCAAAGGCAAGACCGTACTAGTATCCGGCAGCGGCAACGTGGCACAATATACCGTTGAGAAGTGCATCCAACTGGGTGCCAAGGTGGTGACGATGTCCGACTCCGACGGCTACATCTACGACCCCGATGGCATCGACCGCGAGAAACTCGACTGGATCATGGAACTGAAGAACGTAGAGCGCGGACGCATCCGCGAGTACGCCGAGGAATATGGCGTGAAATACGTGGAGGGCGCCAAGCCCTGGAACGAGAAGGCCGACATCGCCCTGCCCTCCGCCACACAGAACGAAATCGACGGCGAAGCTGCCAAGGCACTTGTTGCCAATGGTGTCATCGCCGTGAGCGAAGGTGCCAACATGCCTTCCACCCCAGAGGCCATCAAGGTGTTCCAAGAGGCAAAAATCCTCTACTCTCCGGGCAAGGCAGCCAATGCCGGCGGCGTCGCTGTGTCGGGCTTGGAAATGAGCCAGAACTCCGAGCGCCTGCGCTGGAGCCGCGAAGAGGTGGACGCCAAGTTGCATGACATCATGAACGACATCCACGCCAACTGCGTGAAGTATGGCACCGAGGCCGACGGCTACATCAACTACGTGAAAGGCGCCAACGTGGCCGGATTCCTGAAAGTGGCAAAGGCCATGATGGCTCAAGGCATCGTATAAGAAATCATATTGCTCATAGTAGATGGGTGCACCGCTTTCTAGCGGTGCACCTTATTTTTTTAGGAGGGGATTGGAGGTTTTAGAGCCTCCTATCATCTACTATTATCCTTCATCCCTTAAGAAATAAAAAAAGATAAAATAGGATGAAACCTTGCACTATTGAGGTTTTCTTTCTAAATTTGCAGTCTTGGAGGAGACATTCTCCCGTGATTACCAACTAAGTCAATAATTATAAAAAAGATACGTCGCATCGTCAGTCTGTTGGTGTGGTTCCTGGCGGGAACCGCCCTCTTGGTGTATGTACTGCTGCACATCCCAGCAGTACAGCGACATATTGGTCAGCGAACAGCCAAACTCCTCAGCGAGAAACTTGGCACGGAAGTGACAGTGGGCAAGGTGGACCTCGGCATGCTCAACCGCGTCATCATCGACGATGTGGAGATTCTCGACCAACAAGGTGAGAAAATGCTCACGGCCACCCGAC
The DNA here is from genome assembly GCA_017524385.1 of Prevotella sp. Taxonomy (GTDB): domain Bacteria; phylum Bacteroidota; class Bacteroidia; order Bacteroidales; family Bacteroidaceae; genus Prevotella. Next base: position 7,548 of record JAFWSS010000262.1, on the reverse strand, counting down.
TGTCCGCCAAGGTGGGGGTCGGCCCCCTTCTCAAGGGCAAGGTGTCTGTATCATCCGCCCAAATATTCGGGATGCACGCCACCCTCTACAAAGACAGTGCAGACGCTCCACTCAACATCCAGTTCGCCCTCGACTCCCTCGCCTCACGAGACGACAGCGAGCCACCCCTCGACCTCCAAATAGGCTCGCTTGTCATACGCCACGGCAACATCAAATACGACCGTAGGGACGTAGCACCCACCCCCGGAAAATTCTCCCCACACCACCTTGCCATCAGCAACCTGAGCGGACACATCATGCTCAACAGCCTCACCGACCAAGACATCGACCTCAAGGTAAAGAAAGCATCGCTACGCGAAGCATCTGGTCTCGACCTGAAAAACCTCTCCTTTGAACTCAAGGCCAACAACCACCAGACGCTATTCACCGACATGCACGCCACCCTCCCAGGCAGCACCCTGGTCGCCGACACCCTGCTTGCCACCTACACCATGAAGGATGGCAAACCCGATGCCGATTCCTTGCAATACCGAGCCAATATCAACGAACTGAAACTCACACCCTCCGACCTCGCATTCGCCATCCCATCGCTCCAACACGTCAAGACAAAAGCCACACTCTCCACACAGTTCAACGGCACCACCAATTCCGTGAACGTGCGACAACTGCAACTGCACTGTGACGACATGCTGACACTGAACGCCAGCGGGCAAGCCTCAGACCTCGACACCACCCCCGAATGGCTTGTACATGTCAACCACCTCGAAGCACAAACCACGGCATTGCAGCAACTTCTACTTAACACCGGAGCAACCTTCAACCTGCCCAAACAAGTTGTCAACATGGGACACCTCTCCTATAGCGGAGACCTTGGAAGCAACGGCAACGAGCACGCCATCATGGGCGACCTCGAAACCGACCTCGGTGACGCCAACATCAACATGCATGTTAAAGGACAGCAGTTCAACGGGCACATCAGAACCGAAGGATTCCACCTCGGAACAATGCTCGACCAGCCGCAACTCGGCGTCATAGCCTCCGCCATCGACGTGGAAGGCCAACTACCCCTCACACGCGACATGACGCTTCTCGCACACGGCGACATCACCCGACTCGACTACAACGGCCGCACCTATAACAACATCTACGTAGATGGACAATACGACAAGGAAACCTTCACCGGAACACTCAGCATCAACGACCCCAACGGCCTGCTCTCCGTGGAAGGCACCTGCAATCTCTCCGACACACCATCCGGCTCACTGTCTGCCAGCGCACACCATCTCAACCCGGAAGCGCTCGGACTACCCATGGCACCCAAAGACCATGTCTTCGACTTTGACATGAAAGCCAACCTTTTCGGCAACAGCCTCGAAACCCTCTCCGGCACTCTCGACATCGAAGGGCTGCATATCCAAGCACCGGGGAAAAGCATACAACTGGCATCCCTGCACATCGACACCGACAACGCAAGTGCTGCCAAGCACCTCGACGTAACCACCGACTTCGGGCACGCCACACTCTCTGGCGACTACGACTACCGCCACATCGTTGACTGTGTCTGCAACATCATCCATCACCAACTGCCCTCACTCCTGCCACACACACCCACAGCCGCCCACTCACATCTCACCTTCGCCGCAAACATCGACAGAAGCGACTGGCTGCAACAATTCACCGACATCGACCTGAAACTCAACGCTCCACTTCACATCGACGGGAGCCTTGACGAAAACAACAACCAACTCAAAGTCAACGCACACACCACCAGCCTCGACTACGACGGCAGCAACTACCAAAACGTGGAAATGAAACTGTGGACCAGCAACGACTCCCTCCACGCCACCGCCGCCGTCATCAAGCCTTTGGAAGACGACAAGCGCATCGACCTCGCACTGAACGCTGCCGCATGCAACGACCTGCTCACCACCAACTTGAGGTTCCAACACCATGGAGACAAGCAACTATTGCGCGGCAACCTGTCGACCACTACCGACTTCCTTCACAAGAACGGCTCACCGCTCACCGCACACGTGAGAATGAATCCCTCACAGATATTTGTCAACGACACACCGTGGGACATCACACCCTCGCAAATCCAATTGGCCAAGAACAACATCATCATCGACCACCTCACCATCAAGAACGCCGACCAACACATCATCGTCTCAGGAGCACTCACAGACAAAGCCACCGACACCATACACGTGGACCTCAACCAACTTGACGCCGCCTTCCTCTCCGACATCATCAGCACCAGAGGTGTTGACTTTGGCGGCAAGATCTCAGGAGACGCCTTCATCACATCTGTCTATGACACACCAAAAGCACAAGCACAAGTCAAAATCGACCAATTCACCTTCACCGACGGACGCATGGGCGACTTGGACGCCATAGTCAACTGGAACGCCCGTGAAAACCGAATCAACATCGACGCCATTGCCATCGACGGCACAGAAGGGAAGACAAAAATCGACGGATACGTGTCGCTTGCCGAAAACGAAATCCTGCTCGATGTCGCCGCCGACGGCAGCCCTCTACATTTCCTCGAAAAGCACATCGGTTCGGTCATCGACAACATCGACGCCCGCATTGACGGCAACGTGCGCATCTTCGGCCCACTGAAAAATGTCAACCTCGAAGGAAAGGTGGTGGCCAACGGCGACGTCAGCGTCTCCAGCCTGAACACTCATTACACGATGCACAATGACACCGTGTTGGTCATACCCGACCACATCATTTTCGTCGGCGACACCATCTTCGACCGCGAAGGACACCGTGGCATTCTCACAGGCAGCGTAGACCACCAGCACCTTGGACGATTCACATTCGACCTCAACGTCAAGGCAAGCAACATGCTTTGCTACGATTTCAAGGAATTCGGCAACAACACCTTCTGCGGAACCGTCTATGCATCTGGAGACTGCCACATCAAAGGCGTACGTGGCGAAACCACCATCGACGTGAACGGCACGACAGAGAAAAACACCATCTTCCTGTACAACGCAGCCAGTCCCGACGCTCTCAGCAACCAAGACTTCATCGTGTGGAACGACATCACACCCGAAGCTGTAGACTACTCCGACCTGCCTTCTGCAAGCGGCAGCCAACCCATCAAGAAAAAACAACATGAAAACACACCGACCATCGTGGACCTCCCCTCCAACCTGCGCATGAACCTCAACATCAACGCCACTCCCGACGCATGCCTCCGATTGCTGATGGACGAGGCCAGCGGCGACTACATCTCACTCTACGGCAGCGGGGCGCTACGAGCCTCCTATTTCAACAAAGGAGCCTTCAACATCTATGGCAACTACATCGTGGACCACGGACTCTACAAACTCACCATACAAAACGTTCTCAAGAAAGATTTCCAATTCCAACCAAGAGGCACCATCGCCTTCGGTGGCAACCCATACGACGCCACACTCAACCTTAAAGCCACCTACACCGTGAACGGAGTGCCGCTCTCAGACCTCAACATCGGCAACAACTTCACCACGAACAACATACGAGTGAACTGCATCATGAACATCGGCGGGACGCCGGAACAACCTTCCATCGACTTCGACCTGGAAATGCCTACCGTGAGCAGCGACGCCGAGCAAATGGTGAGAAGCGTCATCAACAGCGAGGAAGAACTAAACCAGCAAGTCATCTACCTGCTGGCCATCGGCCGCTTCTACAACCAAAACGAAGACAACCGAAGCGAAACAGGCCAAAGCCAAACCAGCCTTGCCATGCAAAGCCTGCTCAGCGGCACCATCAGCCAGCAAATCAACAACCTGCTCAACAACGTCATCAAAAGCAACAACTGGAATTTCGGAGCCAACATCTCCACCGGCGACGAGGGGTTCAACAACGCTGAATACGAAGGACTGCTCAGCGGACGACTCCTCAACAACCGACTACTTTTCAACGGGCAGTTCGGATACAGAGACAACCCCAACGCCACCACGAGCTTCATCGGCGACTTCGACATCCAATACCTCCTCTTCCCAAACGGGAACCTCTCAGTGAAAGTCTATAACCAAACCAACGACCGCTATTTCATCAAAAACAGCCTCAACACCCAAGGCATCGGACTCATCATGAAGAAAGACTTCAATGGATGGCGTGAATTGATTGGTTGGGGCAACAGAAAAAAGAAAACCAAAACACAACAAAAATGAAACACTTGACCATGGCAATCCTCTCAGCCATCATCCTCGCCAGCGCACCCGCGACAGCAAAAGACAAAACCGTCACCCTGAGAATCATACAAACCAGCGACGTGCACGGCTACTTCTTCCCCTATGACTTCATCAACCGCAAACCACTGCGAGGGTCGCTCGCACGTGTCTCAACCTATGTCAACGACTTGAGAAAAACCTATGGCGACCACCTCATCCTCCTCGACAACGGCGACATACTACAAGGACAACCCACGTGCTACTACACCAACTACGTGAAAACCGACCTTCCTAACGTGGCGGCAGAAGTCATCAACTACATGGGCTACGATGCGGAGACATTCGGCAACCACGACGTGGAAACAGGGCACGCCGTATATGACAAATGGATCAAGGAGGTGAAATGCCCAATGCTGGGAGCTAACATCATCGACACGAGCACAGGAAAACCCTACGTGCCACCCTACACCATACTTGAGCGCAGCGGAGTGCGCATCGCCATCCTCGGCATGCTCACACCCGCCATACCCAGTTGGTTGAACGAGGAACTGTGGACCGGCCTACGCTTCGACGACATGGTGAAAAGCGCCAAATATTGGATGCAGCACCTGAAGGAGAATGAACATCCCGACGTGGTAATCGGCCTCTTCCATTCCGGTTGGGACGGTGGCATCGTCACCGAAGAATACGAGGAGGACACCTCTCAACGCATAGCCCGCGAAGTGCCCGGATTCGACCTTATACTTTACGGCCACGACCACACCAAACGAGAAGAGGTAGTGCGCAACATCGAGGGAAGCGACGTATTATGCCTCGATCCCTCTTGCAACGCCCTACAAATGTGCGACGCCACCATCAAGGTGACCATCGGCAAGCGCAAAAAAGTCACTGGCAAGCAAGTTACAGGGAAAATCGTCAGCGTGGCCGACCTGCCCATCGACCAACAGTTCGTGGAGCATTTCCAACCTGCCATCGACAGCGTGAAAGCATACGTGGACAGGAAAATAGGAGAGTTCGAGAACACCATCTATACACGCGACTGCTATTTCGGCAACGCAGCCTTCACCGACTTCATCCACGACCTCCAACTCCAAATCACCGGAGCCGACATCTCGTTCAACGCACCCCTATCCTTCGACATCAGCATCAACGCTGGTCCGGTCTATATGAGCGATATGTTCAACCTCTATCGCTTCGAGAACCTTCTCTACGTGGTGCGCATGACAGGGGAAGAGGTTCGCAAGCACCTGGAGATGAGTTACGACCTGTGGGTGAACACGATGAAAAGCCCCGACGACCACATCATGCTGCTCAGCGACGAGGACAGAGACGACAAGCAACGCTTCATGTTCAAGAACCTCGCCTTCAACTTCGACAGCGCCGCCGGCATCGACTACGAGGTGGACGTGACGAAACCCGACGGAGAGAAGGTGCACATCCTACGAATGAGCAACGGGCAACCGTTCGATGAAAAGAAATGGTACAACGTGGCGATGAACAGTTACCGGGGCAATGGCGGTGGCGAACTGCTCACCAAGGGCGCCGGCATCCCACGGGAGGAATTGAAAAACCGCATCATCTACCAAAGCGAGCGCGACCAACGCCACTACCTGACCCAAGAGATAGAGAAAGCAGGGCGCATGAACCCACAGGCACATCACAACTGGCGCTTCGTGCCTGAGGAATGGACCTTGCCCGCCATCGAGCGAGACCGCAAACTGCTGTTCCCAAAGAAATGAGTTTGGGGAGTTAAAGGGGAGTATTTTTCAGGAGTTAAAAAGGAGTTAAAAAGGAGTTAAAGGGGAGTTAAAGGGACATATGCTCACTTTTCAGGAGTTAAAAAGGAGTAAAAGGGGAGTTAAAGGGACATATGCATACTTCTACTGTTAAAAAAATCAACAAGTTACAGGCCTCTACCCTGACCTCTCCCCTTCTCGCCCCTTCTCTCCCCTTCTCTCTCATTTCCTCTCACTTCCTCTCACTTCCTCTCACTCACAAGGGGATAACTTACAGCACTTTTAGCGTAAATAGACTTACTGATTTAATCTCAGTCAATATTCCCAGATAATGAAATACTGGTTTGTTTTCTGCAAAGATGACCTGCTGTTGGAGCAAAAAACCGATGGCAGTTGGGACGTGCCATTCCAAGAAGAACCTCCCGTGCCATTGAAAGCGTGGACCACGGTTCACAACATCACACCGGCACTCGACGGACATGATGTCAAGACCTACCGCATCGACCTGCCCGTGACCTCCGACAACCGATATATGATGTGTGGACTCCGCAAGTCATACCAACTGCTACCCCGCCCCACCTATGACAAAGCCGGCAAATGCGCCGAGATACTCTACTGGGACAGCAACACGAAATACTGTGGGGTGTGCGGCAGCCCCATGCGCCTCCACACCGACATCTCCAAACGCTGCACCAATTGTGGAAAGGAAGTGTGGCCGCAGTTGGCCACGGCGGTCATCTGTTTGGTGAGCCGTGGCGACGAGGTGTTGTTGGTTCACGCCCGCAATTTCAAGAGCGACTTCTACGGCCTTGTCGCGGGCTTCGTGGAGACTGGTGAAACATTGGAGGAAGCAGTGGAACGGGAAGTAATGGAAGAGACAGGCATCCACATCCGCAACCTGCGCTATTTCTCCAGCCAGCCATGGCCCTACCCCTGCGGACTGATGGTGGGGTTCTTCGCCGAATACGACCATGGGGATATCCACCTCCAGCATTCGGAACTCTCCCGCGGGGGATGGTTCAAATACGACGCCCTACCCAACATCCCGGAGAAACTTTCCATCGCACGCCGGCTGATTGACCACTGGGTGGCTTGTCGTTCATCAGACGCAAAAAACGCCAAGGATGTTCAGGCGGCAAATGACAAGGATGTTCAGGCAGCAAACGACAAGGATGTTCAGGCGGCAAACGACAAGGATGTTCAGGCGGATTTGAAATCCACCTGAGGGGAATATAAGGATTTGAAATCCGATTCAAGCTGCATAAATCATTGATAACAACGATTTTATCGGATTACAAATCCTTATGTTTATTGCTGCCGGATTGCAAATCCGGCAGAACATTCTTGGCGTTAAGGATGTTTAGGCGGCAAACGACAAGGATGTTCAGGCGGCAAACGACAAGAATGTTCAGGCGGATTTGCAATCCACCTGAGGGAAATATAAGGATTTGAAATCCGATTCAAGCTGCATAAATCATTGATAACAACGATTTTATCGGATTACAAATCCTCTATGTTGCTTTCCAAATAAATGGAAAATATTTATTGTTTATTAACTATTCAATATCAATCACTTATCGTGAAGCCTATTAGTATGATGACTTTTGAAGAAGCCACAGTAACCATCCCGGCGTGCC
>JAFWSS010000261.1 GCA_017524385.1 Prevotella sp. | reverse complement strand
GTACCTCCATCACCACGGCGGTGTATGTCTTGCTCTTGCCCAACGGCACCTTCACACGTATGCCCGGCACAACAGCGTCTTGCAGGTTGCCGGGCACGGAATAGGTGAACAACCCCTCAAGGGGCAAGGGCAAAATGACATCTACATACATCTAGGAAGGGGAGTTTTTTCAGGAGTTAAAGGGGAGTTTTTTCAGAAGTTAAAGGGGAGTTAAAGGGGAGTTAAAAGGGAGTTAAAGGGACATGTGTTCATTATCAAGGGAGTTAGGGGGAAGGGGAGTTAAAGGAAGATGGCCTTTTCCTAAAAATATATGGCTGCCCCCAACTGCCAGGCATTGGCTTTCGACTCATGCTTCTTGGCGATTTCATAGGCATCGTTCACCGTCATCTCTCCCGACTTTCCACAGTCGATATTGTAGTTGAAGGAAACCTGTACGGCATTGACCAATAGAATGCCGGCTCCCACGTTGACGCTGAAGTCGGAATCTTCGTAGTTCCAGGTGCGCACTTGGTCTTTCAGTGGGTCCTTGTCGTTGATGTTGAAACCGAATTGCGGGCCTCCAAAAAGGTAAAGCGCGAGAGTCTTGCTGTTGCCGAATGTGAAGCGGAGGTTGACGGGTATGGCCACTTGCTTGAGTTTCACCTTCATGGGGTTGACGCTAACGTTGCTGGAATAGGTGTCTTTCAGCATCTCGTCGCCTATTTCAAACTCCCTTTCGTCGTAGAGTGCGGAGATGTCGAATCCTATGGGGAGTGTGGGTAGTGCGATCTTGAGCGTTGGACCGGCGAAGAAGCCGGAACGATCCTTGTGGGTCAGTTCTCCGTTGGAAAACTTCACCTGGGAGTAATTGATGCCACCTTTTACGCCAAATTTCAGCACTTGGGCGTGAACCGTGGTGGTGATGGTCAACCCTGCAGCGAGCAGGAGCGTCAGGATGGTCTTTTTCATATTGGGGTGAATGGAGTTGGTCGGAGTAATCGGAATAGTAATCGGAATAGTCGGAATAATCGGAATAGTCGGAGTAAACAGACTGGTCAAAGGAATCGGAATAATCGGAATAATCAGAAATTCTGATTCCCATTTTCCAATCTTAATCTTCAATTTTCAATCTTCAATTTTAACTTCGCTGTTTTTTGTCGCGACTCGGCTGAGTTCAAGCAAGCTTGACTCTGCTCTCGCTGCTCCAAAAATTCAATTTTCAATTTTCAATTTTAGCTTTGCTGATTTTTGTCGCGACTCGGCTGAGTTCAAGCAAGCTTGACTCTGCTCTCGCTGCTCCAAAAATTCAATTTTCAATCTTCAATCTTCAATCTTCAATGTCTTTCCCTTCTGACAGAGACTCTGGCAGGAGTGGTGCCGACAGACCTTGATGAAGACCTTCTTGTCTTGGTCACTTCCTCCTCGTTGTTGCTTGCTTTGGCGGCACGTCGGTTTTGTTTCTTCTCCTTCTTGGTCTTCACATCGGCTTGGGCATTGGCGATGCTGTCGAGCGAGTCTTTCTTTGCTTGGTCGCCGAAGATGTTTTTCTCGAAGTCGAGGATTTCCTGTTCTATGCGTTGTTGCTCCTTCGCCATGGCGGAGTCGTCGGGGCAGTATTGTGCTAGTGTGCGTCCGAGCATGTTGGTGGTTTTGTATATTTTACCTTGATAACGGTTCATGGTGAAGAAGTCGTCGACGCTCATGGTGGCGGCATTGTTGATGTTGCTCGTCATGATGGTCTGTTTGCTCAGAAACGGCGCCACGTCGTCGTATTTCACCCAGAAGAGTGGGTATCTGGTGACTCCATCGCCGAAGTCGTCCGCTCTCATCATGATGGGGCATAATGCAATGACCTTTCGGTGGAAGGTGGATGTACCTTGGTCGTAGTATGCGCTTTCCTTGATGAAGTAGCTTTTCACTTCGCTGGAAGGGATGTCGCTGTTGTCGATGTGCAACCTGTTGTTCTCCTTCTCGTAGTAGATGCCATAGTTGTCGAGGAAGTTGAGTAGTTTCACCCTGGCGGAGTCTTGAAAACTCTCGTTGCCATCGAGTCGGTATTCGTAACATTTGATGCTGCCCCTCATCATCAGTTTGAAAAGGTTGGTGAAGAGGTTCATTTGGGTGCCCACAGGCTCCAATGGGTAGTAGAGGCCGGCGTTGGCCTCGTCTTCAAGGTTGATTTCTCTGTAGATGTCACGTCTCCACACCACGTCCTCCGACATGGTGGCAGTGGTGGGGAATGAGATTTGCGCCCTTGGGGTGATGTTGTTGACGTTGCTTCTCTGTGTGGCTTGTTGCTGCTGCTTGTTTCGCTGCGACTGTGGTTGTGCCATGGCCAATTGTGCCAGTAAAGCCATTAGCGATATGATAAGGATGCGTTTCATGTTCTGAAAAATATGTTAGTTGACGATGACCTCTATGGCTCCCGGCAGTTTTCTTGTGATGCCGTCGGGGCCGATGGCGGTGACGTTGCTGATGTAGAAGCGCTTGCCGCGTGAGAGTTTGCGGAAGGCATCTTTCTGCCTGTCGGTGAAGGAAGAGCTTGTGGACGCCATAGGCACGGCGTTGCCCATGTTGTCGTAGAAGACGGTCTCGAAACTCACCACTTGGAACTCGATGTCGAGCAGTCCGTCATCGATGGCTGCCCTGAGGTTGTTGACGTTCATCAGCGACGCTTTCGACAAGCGGCCACCTTTGTAGCGGTCGGTTCCTATGGCGATGTAGGCGGTGGGGTCGGGGAGTTTGCGCACGTGGAAGGTGGCCGACCCCATCGTGCGGCTCTGGCCCTTGTCGGTGCCGGTGACCGTGAATGTGACATCTTGTCCCACTGCTGATGGCACTGCGATATAGTGTCCGTTGCCTTGCGAGGTGAGTGTTCCTCCGCTCATGGAGAGCGAGACGGCATTTTGTGGGATGCCTGAGCAAGTGACGGAGATGGGGTTTTGGAAGCCGGCATAGAGCACGTTCATCAGGTCGGCGGCGATGGTTGCTCCGCTGGGGGGCTGTATGACGTTGTATTTCTGTTTGAAGTCACGTCTTATGACGTTGCCTTCTGCGTTTCGCATAAGGATGTATCCTCCGAAGGTGTGCTCGCCAACGCCTCCTGCGGTGAATGAATAGGTGCCGTTGGAGGAGTTGATGCGTGCGCCGTTGACATAGATTTCCGGTTGCTGTGTGGTGTCAACTGCCGCCATGATGATGTTGGCGGTGAGTTTCTCGCCAGGGTAGAGTGTTGTCTTGTCTGGCACTACGAAGGCGTCGAGTTTGTTGACGCGGATGTCTTTCACACCAACGTTGGCGACGAGTGAGTGCAACACCTCTCCCTCGGCGTAGCGGATGTCGCTCTGCAATTTGGAAAGCATGGTGACGGCTGCGGCCACAGGCATTTGCTCGAACATGTATTCTTGCCAGTTTTTGCCCACCGACTTGTTGCTCTTTGGCACCACGGTGGAGAGGTTGCTGGCGATGATTTCTTTCTGTATGGGGTCGGTGACCAGTTGGAGGATGCGTTCACGATAGGAGTTGACGGCGTTGAAGAGGGCCTTGCCCTTTCCTACGCCGGGGGCGAGCATCACGTGGCTGGCGGCCTCCAGGTCTTCCTTGTTCTTGATGTCGTCAAGACGGCCTTCGGGGCCGTCGGCTTCCTTGACGATGGCCTGCTTGAGGTCTTGTGCCATGTTGTAGAGGGAGTCGCTGATGTCTTTCACATACTTCGCCTTTTCATACCACTCTCGCACCTTGGCGGGGTTGTCGGCCATTTGTGCATCGAGCTCGTTCATGATGGCGAGGTTCTGCTTGGCTGAGTTGGCGGTGGTGCGCTTGAGGCTTTCCTCCACGATGGAGAAGCCGTCGAGCACCTCTGTCGAGACGTTCAGGGCGAGCATGGCCATCAAGACGACGTACATCAAGTTGATCATCTTCTGGCGTGGCGAGACGGGTCTTTTCTTTATTGCCATCTTCTTGCTTTTCCTCTACTGTTGTTAAAGGTTCGTCAGGTTGGGGGTGGGGGGGGGAGGTGTGCCTCCACGCATGTTGACTGTCATGGCTTCAATCATGCGTGCATAGATTTGGTTGAGCTGCTCTATCTGTTGAGCAAGTTTCCTCGACTGCTCGTTGATTTGGTCGATGGTGCCTATTTGCTGGCTGGCGCTCTTCAACTGCATCTCATACACTTTGCTGATGCCGGTGAGTGTGCGGTTGAGGTTCTCCATCTCCTCGGAGTCACGCTGCAGGCGTGAACTTTGGTCGCTGACGGCTACAAGCAGTTCTGTGAGTTTCTTCAACTCTTCCACGTAGTTCTCAGTGGCTTCTGCCATCTCTGGCGTCACTTGTTGCTGCTGTCCTATCCAAGCCATGTTGGAGCCTGGCACTATGCCGCCGCTGACCGTCGGGCCGCTTGCTGCTGCCACTTGTCCGCCTTCCGTGCCTTGTCCTGTGGAGGGTGCTTCACCTCCGCCGCCACCGAAGCCGCCGCCGATGATGATGGTGCCGCCGCCGACACCGCCGCCACCGCCGCCGCTGATGGCGCCGCCGCTTTCACCACCGCCTTCTCCGGTGGGCGTGCCACCACCACCGATGACGATGCCTCCACCGCCGTAGGCAGCGGCCACTTGTCCTTGACCTTGTCTTTGACCTTGACCTTGCTCTTCTTCCGTTTCGTCGCCGCCTCCGATGACGAGGCCTTCGCCATCGTCCTCAAGGTCCGACTCGTCGGACTTGTCAGACAGGTCTTGGCTTGATGTTGCGGGTTGGCCATAATGGGTTTGCAGGTCCATTCCGTCGGTGGTCTTGTCGAAAGGACGGTCGAATGCGGAGATGAAGAACACGAACACCTCGGTGCCCATTCCGATGAAAAGCATGAGGTTGGCACCTTCGATGTGGGTGAGTTTGAAGAGCGTTCCAAGAATCACGATGGATGCTCCCCAACTGTAAGCATAGTTAAGGAAGGTCTGGCCGGGGACGCTGTCCATCCATTTCTGGAGCCAGTAGATGATGTTGAATTTGCTGTATCTTGTCATGGCGTTATTTCTTCTTGCTTGCTTTTTGTCTTATGCTAGTTGATGTTGCGATGCTTCTGACGCAACGGAATCCGATGTAGGAACGTGGTTGGTTCTGGTATTCCCAAGACCTCCAAGCCGACCTGATGTATGACTCGGGGTCTTTCCAAGAACCGCCGCGCACACTTTTCTTCTTCAGGCGGTATGGGTCTTCTTTAGCGGCCTTGTATTCCAACTGGGGGTTCAGGTCGTTCATGGCGTCAACACCGGCCTCGGTGTAGATGGTGCTCGTCCATTCTGCCACGTTGCCAGCCATGTCGAAGAGGCCGTTGCTGTTGGCGGAATAGATGCCCACCTTGCTGGTGATGAGGTTGCCGTCCTTTATGTAGTTGCCCTTGTCGGGTTTGAAGTTGGCGAAGAAGCATCCGTCGCCGCTCTTCACACTTTCGTTCTCCCATGGGAATTCACTGCCGTCCTTTCCACGTGCGGCATACTCCCATTCGGCTTCGGTGGGAAGCCGGTAGCGTTGCACATAGCGGGCTTCGGGCCCCAACCCCTTGAGGAGGTAGTCGGTGCGCCAAGCACAGAAGGCGTTGGCTTGCTCCCAGGAGACACCTACCACCGGGTAATCGTTGAAGGCGGGGTTGCTGAAGTAGTTGCGGAGGTAAATCTCGTTTTCTGAGTTGCGGAAATCGTTCACCCAGCACGTGGTGTCGGGGTAGATGTTGATGATGTAGGTGTTGAGGAAGTCCCACGGGCCGCTGAGTGGCCGGTTGATGGTTTCCCTGACGATTCGTCCCTCGTCGTCGATATAGGCGGTGTCCTTTGAGATCATCACCACCTCGTTGGGGTCCACCACGTAGTCGGTGTTGAGATTGCGCTCTTCTGGGTTGAGGCGGTTGCGTCTCAAGGCTGCCGTGGTGTAGTCGTAGACCTCGTAGCGGTAGTTCATCTGATTGGCGTCGAGCATTTTCTCTCCTGTCACGGGGTTGGTGACATACACGCTTTCGATGGCTCGCAGTTCGTCCTCGTTGGGCTTTCTTGGTAGCGACTTCTTCCAGTCGAGGTGTGGTGTGACGGGGTCTCCGTTCTTGTCCTCTGTGATCATGTAGGAGTCGTCGCCGCCGTATGCGGGGTCGGCGAGTCGCTCGCGGATGATGGAGTCGCGCACCCAGAAGACAAACTGCTTGTATTTGGAGTTGGTCACCTCGGTTTCGTCCATCCAGAAACCATCGACGGAGATTTCTTTCACTGGGGTTTGCTTGCCCCAAAGGCTGTCTTGCTGGTCGATACCCATCTTGAGGAACCCTCTCTTCACCATCGTCATGCCATAGGGGGCTGGCTCCTTGAACGAGCGGCTGCCACCCACACCTATCACTTCGCCGCCACGTCCCGACGAGGAGGCGGAGCCGGCGCTCATGCAGCTGGCGAGGGTGAGGGCGGCCAACGAGAGGATGGCTGCGAAGATATTGCTTGTTCTCATCATCTTATAATATTCTCACACTTTATAATATTCTCACACTTTTATAATATTCTCACACTTTTGTGCTTGTTCTTTCCTTTCTTTGTCAGGTTGATGTCGGTCTGATAGTTGACAAACAATTCATGGCTGCCGTTGCCCAGGCTGATGCCGGAGGTGTAGAATTCGTAACTATACCCCAGTTGTATGCCTTGGAAACTGCCGCCAATGAACGCTGTGAAGGAGTTGCCGGGGCTGTAACCTGCACCCAGGTACATGTGCTTGTTCTCGTTTTTGTACTCCAGTCTAGCTGTCACGTCTCCCCTGTATTCCAGGCCGTCGTAGCGCACCAGTATGGAGGGATGTATAGTAAGAAACGGATTTCTTAACTTAATATTGTATCCGCTAGTCAAATAAAAGGTGGCGTCCACTTTCAGCTCGTTTGTCTCGCCTAGTTCGATGGTGGGGGAAGTGAGGTGCTGTCCGGAGAGTCCCACATACCACCTGCCGCGTGTGTAGTAGAGGCCGGCGCCAAAGTCGATGACCTGGCCATTGACTTCAGAGGTGCTGAAGGCGGGGTCGCCGGTTTGGTCGAGGTCGAGGTCCGAACCGTCTAGTTTTTCAGTCAACAGCCCTACTTGCGCACCAATGCTGAGTGTGCCGCCAAACATCTTTTTCTTGTGGGCGAATTGTCCTGAAAGGCGCTGGTGGGTGAACAAGCCTATCTGGTCGCTCATCAACTGAACACCAACACCGTTGACAGAATTGCCAAGGGTGAAAGGCATGTCGCCGCTGAAATACATCGTCTTTGGGTTGTTATCAAACCCCACGAAACTCATGGCGTAGGCGGCGGCGACATTCAATTTCGCCTCCTTGCCCACGGCACCGGGGTTGAAATATGGCTCCATACCCCAATAGTGGCTGAAGGGTACATCGTATTGGGCTTTGCCACACAATGGGACAAGCACCAACGTCAACAGTATGATGAATTTTGGTCTAAACACGTGATAATAACGCGATATTGCCTCTTTTATTGCCATTTTGTTGGCAAAACACTGAAAGAAACCCCTCCGAACACTCTCTTCATTCCCATGGCTTGCTGTTGGAGTGATTTGTTTCCATGAAGTAGGTGTTCAAAATTAAATAATAGTATTTTATGATTTATTTGGATGCAGATTTTGCTTTCAGACGAAGGAGCATAGCGGGCTATGTGACTGAGGATGAAAGGAATATATGCGCCAAAGAGACATAAAAGACTATCTTCACCTACAAATTATATACTTAAGTTTCGGAAGTAAAAACACCTTGCAAAACTAGGATTTATCTTGTATGGCTACCGGTTGTGAAGTGAAGCCCGAAGGGCTGGGACGACCACAGGCAGGTGGTGGAGCGAAGCGTAACCCCTGCTTGACGATGATATGAAATCAACAACCCCGAAGGGGTGGCAG
>JAFWSS010000260.1 GCA_017524385.1 Prevotella sp. | reverse complement strand
TGAATTCCATGACAACCTTTCCTTCCACGCCATAGCGCTTGGCAAGGTCGGGATAATTCAGTTTCTTGTTGAGGTACTTCACCAATGCTTCCAAACCGCCTTTGAACTCGGGATTCTTCTGGACGTTGGCTTCGGAAGTGCAGCACGAATTGCCTTCCATATTCACATCTTGTGCTGCTACATTAAGGGTCATGCAAGCGAGCAGTGCCAAGAAAATCGCTTTCTTCATCTCTGTGTCTTTTTTCAAATGAATGTTGTTGTCGTGATTGTGGTTGCAAAGATACGAAAAAGCGAGTGAAATTTTTTTGCACTCGTTTAAAAAACTCAAATACATGGCTTATTTTTCATCTTTTTTTGTTATTTTTGCATATCAACCAGAAAAACTCCCGAGAAATGACAACAACCATCAAAAAAACATTCCTGTTTTTTGCAACCGCCTTGGTGTCGCTTGCCGCCACTGCGCAGACCATCACCGGCAAGTATGAAATCCCCAAAGTGCCCGACTGGGCGAAGAATGCCGTGTTCTACCAAATCTATCCGCAGACCTTCTGCGACTCCGACGGCGACGGCATCGGCGACCTCAAGGGCATCATCAGCAAACTCGACTATGTGAAGAGCCTCGGCGTCGATGCCATTTGGTTCAACCCCTTCTTCGACTCTCCCTTCAATGATGCAGGCTACGACATCCGCGACTATTACAAGATAGCACCACGCTACGGCACCAACGAGGATGCCCGGCAACTCTTCGAGGAGGCACACAAGCGGGGGATGCATGTCATCTTCGACTATGTCATCAGCTACACCGCCATCGACCACCCATGGTTCGTAGAGTCGCAGAAACAGGAGAAGAACAAATACTCCAACTATTATATCTGGACGGAGACCAACTGGGTGGACCCACCCCGTGAGTTTGCCGGCCAGTTCATCAAGGGCTATGGACGGCGCAACGGACAGTTCATGCGCAATTTCTACTGGTGTCAGCCGGCGCTCAACTTCGGTTTCTCCAATCCCGACCCCGAACAGCCGTGGCAGCTGCCTACCAACCACCCCGACGTGATGGCCATGCGCGAGGACCTGAAGGATGTGCTGCGATTCTGGATGGACATGGGAGCCGACGGCTTCCGCGCCGACATGGCAGGGGCGTTGGTCAAGACACGACGGGTGAGGGGCAACGAGCAGTTCTTCAACACCAACGAAAACGAAACGAAACTTTTCTGGCGAGAGATACGCCAACTGCTGGAGAAGGAATACCCGAGGGGGTTCATGGTGGCGGAATGGTCGTATCCCGCCGATGCACTCGACGACTGCTTCCATGTCGACTTCTTCCATTGGTTCAACGGATACAACGACCTCTTCCAGAAAGAGAGTTGGCGCATCCTCAACGGCGTCAGCGAGGGGCACAGCTATTTCGATGCAGAGGGGAAGGGCGACATCACCGCCTTCCTCAAAAGTTACATGGACCAGTATGAGAAGACCGTGGGGAAAGGGTACATCAGTCTCCCACTGGGCAACCATGACAATGCCCGACTCGGAAACCGCCGCTCAGACAAGGAACTGGAAATCATCTACGCTTTCGGGTTCACCATGCCCGGAGTGCCTTTCCTCTATTATGGGAATGAGATAGGGATGAAGCAGTTGCCCAACGATTGGCCGCAGGTGGAAGGGGCATACCAACCTAGGAACGGGGCGCGCACGCCCATGCAATGGAGCACGGGCAAAAACCTCGGATTCTCCACCGCCGCTCCCGACAAACTATACCTCCCTGTGGACCCGTCGAACAATGCCCCCAACGTGGAGGCGCAGGAGAAAGACCCCAACTTGCTCCTCAACAAGACCCGGAAACTCATCGCACTCCGACACAGCGAACCCGCCCTTGCCAACTATGCCGAGTTCGTGCCGGTATATCCTTCCGCCGATGTGTACAATGCTGCAACGCAGGGGCAGGTCGATGCTGTCACTACGGCAACAGGGAAATCCTCACTTTATCCCTTTGTCTATGCTCGTGCCGCAGGGAACGACATCGTACTCGTGATGCTCAACCCGAGGGCAGAGGCATCGGAAGCCACCTTCCGCATCAACGTGAGGTTCAAGAAGACAAAACTCCTTGCGGGCGACCTGTTCCCCATCAGCCATGACAAAAAGACGGGCAATGTGACCATTCACATGCCCGCCACCTCTTACGCCATCGTCAAATTGCAGAATGCGACGATACGTTAGGCTGTTTGTGCAAAAACAGTGTTAGTTATCCCTTCCATGACGTGGAAAGACCTGTTTTTTGCCATCCTTGATGTAGATGCCTTGCGAAGGTGTCTTGGTTGGGATGCCTTGCAAATTGTAATATATTCCGTCATCCTTATGGCGAGGGGCGTTCCCCGTTTCCTGAGGGATGACGGAAATGCCTTCTGGCTTGTTGTCGCCTAGCCGGAGGAGTTTGACACCGTGGCTGGGGACGTCCGCCTGCAAGGTTCCTATCACCTCGCCTTTTGCCTGTTTCTCCCAGATGTCATAGACCGGCACATCCTCGTCGGCGCCATAGCCCAGGAGGGTGAGGTCGAAGTCGAAGGGTTCCTTCTTAGAGACATAGACGATGAATTCCATGGTGGTGCCCGATGCCGACGGGTTGTCCTGGTCGCAACTGGAGTCGTAGCCGCACAGGGCCTTGAAACGGGTGTAGGAATGGCCTTCAGGCAAGTCATAAACGAGTGTGCACTGGGCATTCATGCCCAGGCCTGTGGCGTAGGTCTGTCCATCGACGCGCAGCGTACCCCCTTCCACATTCTGGTTGATGTGCAGCGAGCCCCATTCGGAAGAGTAGGATGAGGCGGTAAGGGTGGTCAGCGAAGTCTCATTCCCTTCATCATCCACCAGCACGGGGTTGACGAGGTCGGCACGGTCGTAAGCAAAGCCGTCGCCGTAGTTGCTCACCATGATTTTCAGTTGCTGGGCGCCAGTGACATCTGCTTCCAACCATTTCGAGCGTGTACCGGTACGTGAAATCAAACCCGACCTCGCCGCATAGTCATCCTGCTCCTCAGTCAAAGGATTGCAGTCGAAGACCATGAAACGGATGGTGGTTGTCGCCCCTGTCTGGCCTATGCCGGAGTCGTCGGCTGCCGCCATCGCCTTGAAGCGCACGACATCCATATCCTCTGGGATTTGGAAGAAGATGGCGGCGTTGGCATCGGCGGAGAACCCCCTGTCGTAGGTCTGCCCCAGCACTTTCATCTTGCCACCGTTGTCCACGTTCTTGTTTTCATAGACACGGTTGAAATATGACTTGGTGTAGTCGCGTGTCTTGTATTGGCCAGTCAGTTCCACCTCCTCGCCGTTGCTGAGTACGAGCGTGGGGTTGATCCAGTCTCCGTGGTCGTAATTGAAGTTGTCGCCCGCATCATCGATGACGAGGACGAGAGTCTTGCTTCCCTCCGGCCAATCGATGTCCACATCCACGGCATGGCCTGTGGTCGTATAGGCCACTGTTTCCGAACAGTATAGCGCCTTGCTTCCCACCACCCAGCGTGTGTTGTCACGATTGAACAAAGCGAGGTATTTGTTGCCGGTCGCAGGGTCGGTGGAGGTCCACGCCACGTGCCCGTTGTCCTCATTCTTGTATACCTGACGGGCGTTCTCGCCATATTTGTGCATCTGATGGTATTCCTCGTTGTTGAGCAGCGAGAGGGTGAACGCATCATTCTTGGTCATCTCCCCTCCGAAGAAGAGCGGAGAGTGGCAGATGCCCCAAAGAGTCATCATCGAGCGTTGCTCATGCTGGGTCAGCCTCGTCCAACGCCCGCTTTGCGCCGAAGTGTAGCCGGGGTCGGCTATGGTCATGGAAATCTGTCCCAAGGGCAGCATGTCGCAATCGGCAAAGTTGCCCGGACGGGTGTACTGGCTCCACACATCCGCCTCGTTGAACACGGCGTCCACGTCGCTCCAGTTGTCCCACAGGTCGTCCATCATGCGCCACATGTTGGCATTCTCCAAACACTCCTCGGCATACACATACTGCGTCTTGCCTGGGCTGAGAGAAAGCACGATGGGGCGTCCGGTCTGGTCGATGGCCTTCCTGATCATGTGAATCTCGTCGGTATAGAACGGTCGTGAGAGGTCGTCCACCTTGAGGAAATCGACCCCCCACTCGGCATAGAGGTCCATGATGCTGTTGTAATAGAGTTGGCCGTACTCATTGTTGCGCACCAGCAGGTTGTCCTTCAGCCAGGTGCAAGGGGATGTCGTGCCATTATAAACCTGGTTCCACGCCGTGTTCTCGGCACCTTTCAACTTGTAGTTGCTCCCCACGACGGACTTCGGCACGCCACGCATGATGTGGATGCCCAATTTCAGTCCCATCTTGTGCAGACTGTCGGCCAAGGCCTTGAAGCCTTTGTTCACGCCGTTCACCATGGCCGATGGGAAACGGGTGGGCGAAGGCAGGTAGCGCCCGTACTCATCGAGTACATAGTCCTGGTTGCCTTGCTGGTTGTAATTGCCGCCTCCTAGAGAGGGGTGGTTGCAATACCACCTGATGTCGATGACGACATATTCCCAACCATGTCTCACCAAATCGTTTTCCACGAGGTATCTCGCGTTTTGCATCACTTCCTTCTCTGTGACCGAGGAGTAGTAGCAATCCCAGGAATTCCATCCCATGGGTGGTGTCAACGCCCAAGTGCGGAAAGTGGCCATTCCGTCTTGTGCGCACAATGGTAAGCCATGCCAAGCAAGCATGACGGACAGCAACGCTGTCAAGATAATTTTTTTCATACATTTAGGTTTTTATGTGGTTTCAAGGGCAAAGATACGAAGAAACAAGCGAAAAGCAAAATTATTCACGCCGTTAGATTGGATTTTGACACAAAAAACTTTGCCTTGCAGGCGAAGACAGGTTGTATCTCGGGAAAGAAAACAAAAACTCTGTTATTTGTTTTGCTTTCCTCTCGATTTTATCTATCTTTGCCCTGCGGTCGAAGACAGGTTGTATCTCGGTAAAGAAAACAAAAACTCTGTTATTTGTTTTGCTTTCCTCTCGATTTTATCTATCTTTGAAGCGGAAATCAACATTTGGCATTAATCATGGAACAAGAAAGACGCTATCCAGTAGGCATACAAACCTTTTCACGACTGAGGAAAGAGGGATATGTGTATATCGATAAAACCGACCTGATGTGGAGGATGACACGACTAAGCCCCTTCATCTTCCTGAGTCGTCCGAGGCGTTTTGGAAAGTCTCTGCTCACCACTACGTTGTGCTCCTTCTTCAGAGGCGAGCGTGAACTCTTCGAAGGTTTGAAGGTGATGGAGTTGGAAAAGGAGTGGAATAGCCATCCCGTGCTGCACATCGACGTGAGCAAGGCGAAAGGACAGGAAAGCAAGGAAGAGCTACGACAGGCATTGATGAGGCAACTGAAGCCTTTAACTTCTTTATATGGCATAGAGCCGGAGGAGACCACCCCCGGTGCAGTCTTCGACGGCCTTATCCGCCGCGCTTACGAAAAGACAGGCAAACAGGTGGTAGTGGTCATCGACGAATACGACGCTCCCCTGCTCGACGTACTCCATGAGGAGGAACAACTTCCCGCCTTCCGACGTGTGATGCAGGAGTTCTATCAATGTCTGAAAGCCAATGAGGCGATGATTAGATTCTGCTTCATCACTGGCATCACGAAATTCTCGCAGTTGAGCATCTTCTCCACGCTGAACAACATCACCAACATCACACTTTTGCCAGAGTTCGCCGCCATTTGCGGCATCACCAGCGAGGAGATTGACGAACAGATGCAGCCCGACGTGGCACGTCTTGCTGAGCGTTACAAATGCTCGTCTGCAGAGATGCGCCAAAAACTGCGCGACACCTACGACGGCTACCATTTTGCCGGGGAGTCGCCCGACATCTACAATCCCTTCAGCCTGATGAAGGCGTTCAACGAGTGCCGACTGGCCAATTTCTGGTTTGAGAGTGGCACACCTTCCTACCTCTTGCGTCAGATGCGTCATTTCCATACCGACATCACAAAAATGGACAACCTTGTAGTATCTTCAGACGCTTTCGACCAACCCACAGAAAACATGGTGGATGCACTGCCACTGCTTTACCAAAGTGGATACCTCACCATCAAGGATTATGACAATGAGACGGAGGAATATACACTATGCATTCCCAACAAAGAGGTGCGCGTGGGATTGACCAAGAGCCTGTTACCCTTGATTACAGGAATGAATGTCGAGGGGGTGAGGTCTGGCTTCGCCGTCCGCTTCTGGCGTGCCCTTCGTGCCAACGACACCGATCTGGCATTACGCGAACTGCAGGCATACCTTGAAGGCCTTCCCTACGTGGAGGGTTTCAAGAAGAAATTGGAGGAGGTGGTCGTGGCGGAAGGCTTCTATGAGTGGACCTTCTATCTCATCTTCTCCATGCTCAACGTCTATGTGCAGACGCAGGTGAAATGCGCTCGCGGACGTGCCGACATGGTGGTGTTCATGCCCGACACCATCTATGTGATGGAGTTGAAGCTCAACGGCACGGCACAAGACGCACTCGACCAAATCAACGACAAGGGCTATGCCCTGCGCTACGCCACCGACCCGCGCCCCGTGGTGAAGGTCGGAATGGGGTTCTCCATCGAGAAACGAGCACTCACCGATTATTTGATAGTCGAAAAATGAAATTTGGAGAATCGGAATAATCAGGTTTTGACAATTGTAAACCGGGATGCACCCGAAAACAAAATCGAACAAGCAAACTACATATATGAAACTACTGACAACCCTACTGACAGCCACGATGGCAGTCCTTTCGGCCACTGCACAGACACAGTTGACCACCACCGAGGCACAAAGCCTCTTCCAAACAACCACGAAAGCGAGGGTGAGCATCCACGACCCCTCCGTGGTCTATCACGAGAGCCAGCAGCGCTATTACATCTTCGGTTCGCACAAAGTTGGCGCCTACACCCGCGATATGAAGAACTGGACTGCGGCCAACCCCATATGGCGCACCGCCACCACTTATAACGCCTCCAACGCCGACGCCTTCGTCACGCCCGCCGTAAAGCAGGTGACCAAAGGAGGACAATCGGTGAGCTTTCCAGCCTTCAATGCCAAGGACTGGTCGGCACGCAATGATGCCAGTTACAACATCGACGGCAACATGTGGGCGCCCGATGTCATCTACAACCCCGTGATGAAAAAATGGTGCTACTACCTCAGCATCAACGGCAAGGACTGGCATTCGAGCATCATCCTGTTGACTTCCGACAACATCACCGGCCCCTACCTCTACCAAGGACCAGTGGTCACCTGCGGTTTTTACGACACACAACATTCCTACAAGGAGACCGACCTCGAACTGGCCATCGGCACTCAGTCGTCTCTCCCCGGTCGTTACAACGTGGGCAGCAACTGGGGGAAGCGGTGGCCGCACACCATCGACCCCGCCGTGTTCTACGATGCCAACGGCAAACTGTGGCTCACCTATGGCTCCTGGTCGGGAGGCATCTGGATGCTCGAACTCGACGAGAACACCGGCCTGCGCGACTATGACGTGACCTACCCCTCAACCAACGGTTCCAGCGACCAAGTGACCAGCGACCCCTATTTCGGCAAGAAGGTGGCCGGCGGCCTCTACGTCAGTGGCGAAGGACCCTATATCGAACACATCGGCAATTATTACTACCTTTTTGTGAGTTATGGCTTCTACTCCCCCGACGGAGGGTATGAGATGCGCGTCTTCCGCTCCTCACAACCCGACGGCTCCTACACCGACGCCAACGGCACAAGTGCCATCTTTCCCAGATATGTGATGAACTATGGCAGGAATGGCGACACACGGGGCGAGAAAATCATGGGTGCTTACAATAATTGGGGTGATATGACCGTCGGCGAATGCGCACAAGGCCACAACTCCATCATCGCCGCCAAGGACGGGAAGACCTATCTGGTGTATCACACCAAGTTCAACGACGGCACCATCGGCCATCAAGTGCGTGTGCACCAAGTGTTTGTCAACAAGGACGGATGGCTTGTGGCTGCTCCTTTCGAATACAACGGCGAGACGGTCACCGACTCGGACATCGCCACACGACAGCCTTTCACCACAGAGGAGATAGCAGGCACCTACAATATGCTGCTGCACAAATACGGCATGGACTACGCCCACTACGAGGAAGTCACACCTCAGGAAATCAAACTCGGCATCGACGGTCGGGTGACGGGCAGCCTCACCGGTTCGTGGACAGTCGAGGCAGGGACGGGATATGTCACCCTCACCCTCGGCGGCGTCGCCTACAAGGGCGTGGTGCTCGAGGAAGAGATGGACGGCAGCACCATCCGCACCGTCTCCTTCACGGCCTGCAGCAAGGGGGGAGTCAATATCTGGGGATACAAGCGACATCCCAAATACGAACTGGCGTGGCAGGTGCTCCATCTTGACGCACCCGTCTGCGACGGACAAACCATCACGGGAGACATCGACCTGCAAGGTTTCGCCGACGGTTTCGACAACGTGTCGGTGACGTGGACGAGCAACCGGCCCGACATCATCTCCAACGAGGGAGTGTTCAACCCATCGGGTCTGACCGAAGACACCCCGGTCACCCTCACATTGAGGATGGAGACACCGGGATATTATTGGACGCAGACCTTCACCGTGACGGCACGTTCTGAGGCGAACTCGCTGCCCGATGCCGACTGGATGACGGGACTGACGGCGCACTATGGCTTCGACAACACCCCCTTGGCCAACTCCTATAATGCCAACGAAGTGGCAGTGTTGAAAGCCAATGGCACTGCTACAGCACCCACCATTGACACGGGCAAACTACAAGGGGGCAAGTCGGTCCATCTTTATTTCGGCATCAATGGCAATGAGAGTCATGTGCAAGTTCCCAATCCGCTTTTGGGACAGACACTCGAAGAAGGCGCCACCATTTCCTTATGGGTGAACCGCACGGACAACAACCTCTGGGACGCTCTCTTCGGTTTCGTAGACGGCAACAGCCGCTTCTATATGACAGGCAACACCTACCTGGGCTATAACAATGGTGCAGGCAACTGGATAGACCTCAACCATCCCGGCAGCGTGGAAACAGGAAACCTCACTCCGGGCGAGTGGCACCTTGCCACCATCGTCATCGCAAGAGGGGGCATCACGCTCTATGTCGATGGCAAACAAAAAGCGTTTGGTTCGTGCAGCGGAGCATGCAACGGCAGCGACGTGAGCAACGCCAATGCGTTTGATTACAACCTCATCGTCAACCACCTGACCAGAGCCACTGAGTTCTACTTAGGCCGTGGGTCGTTCTGGGGTTCGGCCGACGCCCGCATCGACGACCTGCTTGTCTACAACCGCCCGCTTTCTGCTGACGAAGCCGCCGCCCTCTACCAGATGGAGAGCCGCACGACGTTCGACTTCGCATCGGTGCCTCAGGTGGAAAGGGATTTGTTGAATAGCAAACTTGCCCTCATCAGGGCCTTGAAGACTGTTCCCCATACGGAGGACGTAGCAGGCGTGGACAAAGCCCTCGACACCAGCCTCAACCACATTGAGGCTCAGATGGTGGGCAACGGACTTCTCCCTCTGGCCACACTCCTCAGTGAAGCCGAACAGGCGGCATTCACCTTCCTCAGCCAGGCGACACCGATGGACCCAGAGCAACCGTTCGACCTCACTTTCCTTTTAAGCAATCCCGATATGGAGGGTACCGACGGATGGTCGGATTCGCCCACCCTCAACTTCTCCTGTGCGGAATACTATCAGACCGACTTCGACTTCAACCAGACGGTGAGGCAACTGCCGGCTGGCACGTATCAGTTCAGAAGCAACGCTTTCCAACGTCCAGGAAGGCCGGAGAACTGCTCGTCGGCTCCCGTCACTGCATACATCTACCTGGGCAACGACAGTCGACAATTGGCACACATCACCGCCGACGCACAAACGCAAAGCCAGGGTGGAGGGGAATCTTACATCAACGGCAAATACATCCCCAACAACATGGAGGCGGCGAGCATCTATTTCGGCGAAGGGCTGTATGAGAACCAAGTCACCACCTCGCTTCTCACCGACCGTGGCCAACTGACCATGGGCATCCGTGGCACCAACCACGATGCTTTCAATTGGTGCATCTTCGACCATTTTCGACTGCATTATTTCGGTTCGCTCAACCCTCAATGGGTGGAAGCGTTCAAGTTCAAGATGGGCGATGTCAACTGTGATGGCGATGTCACGATAACCGATGTGACGTGCCTCGTATCTTATCTGTTGGGCGCACCACAGAGCATCTTCTGCCACCGTGCTGCCGACCTCGACGGTAGCGGACAGCACACCATCACCGATGTGACACACCTCGTCAACTTCCTGCTCAGCACGAGATGAAGGAAGGGAAATATTTTGCCGTTTCATAATAATTGTGTAATTTAGCGGCGCGAAAGACGATTCATGATTTACAATTGACAGAAAGGGGTATTGAAGGATGGAAGAGGAAAGACGTTATCCCGTGGGAATCCAAACCTTTTCAAGAATAAGGAGGGAAGGCTATGTCTATATCGACAAGACCGACTTGATGTGGAGGATGACGAGGGTAAGTCCCTTCATCTTCCTGAGTCGTCCGCGTCGTTTCGGCAAGTCTTTGCTAGCCACAACGCTGTGTTCGTTTTTCAGGGGCGAGCGCGAACTCTTCGAAGGTTTGAAGGTGATGGAGTTCGAGAAGGAGTGGAAACGCCATCCCGTGCTGCACATCGATGTGAGCAAGGCGAAGGGACAGGAAAGCAAGGAGGATTTGCGACAGGCGTTGATGAGGCAATTGAAGCCTTTAACCTCTTTATATGGCATAGAGCCGGAGGAGACCACCCCTGGTGCGGTCTTCGACGGTCTCATCCAGCGTGCCTTCAAACAGACGGGCGAGCAGGTGGTGGTGGTCATCGATGAATATGACGCGCCAATGCTCGACGTGCTCCATGAGGAGGAACACCTTCCCGCCTTCCGACATGTGATGCAGGAGTTCTACCAATGCCTGAAGGCCAATGAGGCGATGATTCGCTTCTGCTTCATCACGGGCATCACGAAATTCTCGCAGTTGAGCATCTTCTCCACGCAGAACAACATCACTAACATCTCGCTTGACCCAAACTTTTCCGCCATCTGCGGCATCACGGGCGAAGAGATAGACGAGCAGATGCACCCCGACGTGGCACGGTTGGCCAAGGAGTATGGTGTCACGTATGAAGAGATGCGCCAGGTTTTACGTGACACCTACGATGGTTACCGCTTCTCCCGTAAGTCGCCCGACATCTACAATCCTTTCAGCCTGATGAAAGCGTTCAACCAATGTGATTTGCAAAACTGGTGGTTTGAGAGCGGCACGCCTTCATACCTCTTGCGTCAGATGCGCCGTTTCCATACCGACATCACGAAGATGGATGACATCGAAGTGCCCTCATCAGCTTTCGACCAACCCACGGAGAATATGTTGGACGCACTCCCGCTGCTTTACCAAAGTGGATACCTCACCATCAAGGACTACGATTTCTTCGGCCGCATCTACACCCTGGGCATTCCCAACCAGGAGGTGCGAGTGGGTTTCACCGAGGGTCTGCTCCCCACCGTCGCAGGCATCAGGGGCAGTGACGTGCAAGCAGGCTTCGCCCTTCGCTTCTGGCGCGCTCTTCATACCAACGACACCGACCTGGCGCTGCGCGAATTGCGGGCTTATCTTGAGGGCCTTCCCTACGTGGAGGGCTTCAAGAAGAAGTTGGAGGAGGTGACCGTGGCAGAAGGGTTTTACGAGTGGACCTTCTATCTCATCTTTTCCATGCTCAACGTCTATGTGCAGACGCAGGTGAAGTGCGCACGAGGTCGCGCCGACATGGTGGTGTTCATGCCCGACACCATCTATGTGATGGAACTGAAACTCAATGGCACAGCGCAAGACGCCCTCGACCAAATCAACGACAAAGGGTATGCCCTGCGCTACGCCACAGACCCGCGCCCCGTGGTGAAGGTCGGAATGGGGTTCTCCATCGAAAAGCGCGCACTCACCGATTATTTGATCGTCGAGGATTGAAACACTCTGCCGTCTAGGTAATTCAAGTTTCGCAGTCGTTCAACTTTCAGGAGTTAAAGGGGAGTTAAAGAGGAGTTAAAAGGGAGTTAAAGGGACAATTGTTGTGCAAGTCGAGTGCAAAGTCAAGTATGCTTGCTCTGCCGAGACGCAGTCAACAATCGAGCGAAACTCAGATGCTCATTTTTCCATTATTTTTTTTGGAGAAATGATTACTCCATACTTTTTCAGCCCCTCTTCACACCTCATTTTCCATTACTTGCGAAAGTTGAGTAGGTGATATCCCCGGAAACTTTGAGATGTTTCCGGGGATATTGCGCTTTCTGGCACCAAACGGGAGTGCCATAGGGAGAGTAGCCCTACCGTTTCATAGCCTTTTTGGTGTTATTTTTACAATTTTTGCTTATTTTTCCCCTCCTTTCGGTACATTCTATCAAATATCTTTGTATCTTTGCACAAAATCTGAAAATCTTCTAACTACAACACTTATGAAAACATTTTTTACTCACTTCACCAACCTCAAGTTGCGAAGGCTTGCACCAGTCAGCTTGTTGCTGGCTGCAACCCTCACGCCTTTGACGGCAGACGCACAATTGTCGTCAAATCCCGACAAGTTTTTGGGCAACATCACCACCGGCTATTCCGTGGACTACGGCAATGAGAAGTTCTACCAGTTATGGAACCAGATCACCCCAGAGAACGAATCGAAATGGTCGTCCATCGAAGGTTCGCGCAGGGGCAGTTTCAGTTGGGGCGGCTGCGACAACGCCTTCAACTACGCCAAGAACCATCATTTCCCATTCAAGTTCCACTGCCTCATCTGGGGTGCGCAATACCCCAACTGGCTCAACAACCTCTCCACAGAGGAACAGTACAAGGCCATAGAAGAGTGGATGGACGCCATCAAGGCACACTATCCTGAAATTCCACTAATCGACGTGGTCAACGAAGCCGTCGCCGGACACCAGCCCGCTCCCTACAAGACAGCCCTCGGCGGTGACGGAGCGACAGGCTACGACTGGATCATCAAGGCCTTCGAAATGGCCCACGAGCGTTGGCCGGATGCCATCCTCATCTACAACGACTACAACACGTTCCAATGGCAGCGCCAGCAGTTCATCGACCTTGTCAGGACGCTGCGCGATGCCGGTGCCCCGATTGATGCCTACGGCTGCCAGTCACACGACCTCACCGACATGAGCGTGAGCAATTTCAAGGCCGCCATGGTGGAAATCCAGAACGCACTGAAGATGCCGATGTACAGCACTGAGTATGACATCGGCACGTCGGACGACCAACTGCAGCTGCAGCGTTACAAGGAGCAGATTCCATACATGTGGGAAGCCGACTATTGCGCCGGCATCACCCTCTGGGGATATATCTACGGCCGCACCTGGACCACCGACGGCAACTCCGGCCTCATCCGTGATGGCAAGGACCGTCCCGCCATGACCTGGCTGCGAGAATACATGAAGAGCGAGGCCGCACAAAATGCGAAGAGCCCCTTCCCCGGTATGGTGAAGGAAGCATCGGTCTATGTCAAGGCAGCCTCCCTTGCTGTAACCAAGGGCGAAGAAGTGCCCATCACCATCAACGCAAGGTTGAAAACCAAGACGATAGACCATATCGACCTCTATGTCAACAACCAATATGTGTGCACGTTGACGGAAGCACCATATAAAGCTTCCTACACCCCGGAAAACAACGGCAGATACAACATCAAGGCTGTCGTCACCGCAACCGATAGCACCAAGTTCGAACGCTTGTCTGGCTTCACCGCCTACAACCCTCGCTCACCGTTCAAGGGCGAGATTGAAATCCCCGGCACACTCCAGGCCGAGGACTTCGACATGGGGGCCGAGGGAATGACCTACCATGACACAGACACCAACAACGAAGGCGGCACATCCTACCGCAACGACGGCACCGGTGTCGACATCGTCACCGGCAACGGCGGCTACGCCATCGGCTACACCAGTTCCGGCGAATGGTTGGAATACACGGTGAATGTGAAAGAGGCCGGCGTTTACGCGTTCAACGCCTACGCCTCCTCGGGTGTCACCAACTCCTCCTTCAACCTCGCCTTGCACACCCAAGACGGTCTTGTCCCACTCACCAACAACATCGCCGTTCCCATGGTGACCTCCAACAGTTGGAGCACATACAGGGCACTTTACGGTCGTCTCCTCGTCCCGCTGGAGGCTGGCAAGCAGATCATCCGCATCAACATCACCGGCAGCAGCTGCAACATCGACAAGATTGTGTTTGAGCATATCGATGTGAATCCCGACATCAGCGTGAACCTTTACGCCGACCCATCACCGGCAACCATCAACGAGAACACCACCATCAAGGTGGATGCCTCGTGTGAGACCAGTCCTGTCAAGAGCGTGAGAATCTACCAGGGCGACGTGCTGATGAAGACTCTCACAGAAGCTCCTTACGAGGCAACCTACAAGCCGACAGCAAAGGGAACTTATAACTTCACTGCCGTGGCTGAAACCGAGGACGGCAAGGAGTCTGAGATGGCCAAGTTCACATTGACCGCAAATCCCAAGCGCACTGCCTACAAGGGCGTCATCGCACTTCCCGGCATCCTTCAAGCAGAGAACTTCGACAAGGGAGGCGAGGGCTTCACCTACCACGACTCCGACTCCGAGGATGAGGGTGGCGCCAACTACCGCACCGACAGCGAGGGCGTGGACATCGTGAAGTTCAACAGCAACTACGTCATCGGCTACACCGCCACCGACGAGTGGTTGGAATATACCGTCAACGTCACCTCGCCTGGCAAGTACTCTTACGTAGCCACAGTCTCCTCTGGCGCCACTGGTTCCGGATTCGCCATCGGTTTGTCCAACGGCAGCACAGTGACCAAATTGGCTCAGGTGAACGTGCCACAGACAGCCAGCAACAGCTGGGACACCTACAAGACAGTGACAGGCACACTCAGCCAAGAACTGCAGGAAGGCCAACATATCATACGCCTCACCATCACCGGCCCCTACTGCAACATCGACAAGATTGAGTTTATCAACACAACCGACATCGAGAATACCATCGTCAACGAGGACGACAACCGCTTCGGCAACATCTACAACCTATGGGGCGTTCGCGTGGACAGCAATTACAAGGGCATCGTCATCAAGAATGGCAAGAAGGTCATTCAGCGATGAATCCAAACCTTCTTGCGACATCACATCTCATATGAAAGAGGTTGGCTTGAAAAATCAAGCCAACCTCTTTCATAACCAGCGGATGATCCCGAAAACCCTGAAAACTCAGATTTCTTCCGTCCTGGCAAAATCATCTTCTCGATGTAATGTGGAAGCAATGTTGGTTCTGTTCAAATTTTACATAGCAACGTTTTTCGTTGCGGAGCTGTTTCAACACGCTTCCCAAGATGTTGGCCAATTGCTTGTTGCTCGCTGCATTCCCTTTGGTGGACTGACGGTCGAAATGAACATAAGTGATGTCAAACGTCGTGGCATATTGATGGGCTGAGTTTTCAGAAGCATTGCCATTGACTTTCCGTAGGCGTTTCACGTCATCGCTGGTACGAAGGACGGAAGTGACGATGATTCGATGTTTCCTGAGGCCCTGCTTCTTCAAGGCTGTATGAAAGCGATTGCCAATCTCGTCAAGCAAAGCCGCTGCGGCAGGTGTCAGATAGGCGACTGAGTGTGTCAGGCGATCCACTTTGTAGTTGTCGCAACTCCCAATCTTTGTCAGTTCTTTCGTTGGTATTTGGTCTTTATGGTCAACCGGTTTGATGCCATACTTTTTTGCTGCCTTAAGTTGAGTGCTGTTGATGTCGCCAAAGTGATATTCACTATTCACGATATTCGACGAAGCGGGTTTTCCACGCTTATGGGTATAGTGACGATAGACACACCGTGCACCATAAGCGAATACGATAAAAGCAGCAAACAGGACGATGAGCGCTTTCCAATGTTTTGAGATGAAGGATTGTTGTTGCTCGATCGCCTTCTCTTCTTCGACTGCCTTCTCTTCTTCGACCGCCTTCTCTTCTTCGACTGCCTTCTCTTCTTCGACCGCCTTCTCTTCTTCGACTGCCTTCTCTTCTTCGACTACCTTCTCTTCTTCGATAGCCTTCTCTTCTTCGATAGCCTTCTCTTCTTCTAAAGTATTTTTTTTCATATTGATTCACGAAACATATGGGACAATCTTATATTACGTCATTGTTTCTGTATTCTCCTCAGCAACTCCACTTTGCCGTCGTCTATCAACTTGAGAATCAACTCTCCGAAAAGAGTGTTTTGCCAAGCGAACCAAGAGCGGGTGTAATTTGATGCATCATCCTTGTTGAACGACTCATGCATGAAGCCCGTTCCGTTGTCGGTGTCTATGAGCATCTGCAGACATTGCGCAATCTCGTTGTCATCCTGACTGGTGAAGGCCCTCATCATGATCGACATCGGCCACACCATGTCGTAACCGATATGCGGGCCGCCGATGCCCTCACCCACCTTTCCACGGAAGAAATAGGGGTTGTCGTCACTCCAGACGAAGCGACGCGTGTTCTGATAGACAGGGTCGTTGATGGCCACGTCGCCCAGGTAGGCCATGGCAAGCAGACTGGGCACATTGGCATCGTCCATTAGCAGTTGGTTGCCGAAACCATCCACCTCGAAGGCATAGATGGTGTCATATTTCGGATGCTGACATGTCGCATACTTCTTCAAAGCCCCCTCCACCTCGTCGGCAAGGATGGTGAACTCCTCCGCCGCAGCAGCATCGTGGTTGACCTTCGTCAACACCTCTGCAATCTTACGCATGGAAGTCATTGCGAAAAAGTTGGATGGCACGAGATAGAGGAAGACGGTGGCATCGTCGGAAGGTCTGAAGACCGATGCGATGAGTCCGACGGGTTTGACGGGGTTGCCATAGCCATCGTTGCACACCGTGTCATACTGGCGGTTGGTGGTGCGCATGAAACGGTACGGTCCTTTGTTATCCTTGCGCTGTTGCTCACGGAAGGTCTTTATAATCTTTGAGATAGCCTCGCGCCACAAATCGCCGAAAATAGTGTCGTCGCCCGTCACCTTCCAATAATAGTATGCCAGACGGATGGGATAGCACAGAGAGTCTATCTCGTACTTCCTTTCATGGAGGTAAGGATTCATCTCGGTATAGTCCGACTCCCATTCACTGCCGGTAGGTCCCATATTGAATGCATTGGCGTAAGGGTCGAGGCAGATGCATTTCAGCTGCCTCAATATCGTGCCCCTGACCATGCGGCGTATCTTCTCATCGCTTTTGGCAAACTGCACATAGGGCCACACTTGTGCACCTGAGTCGCGAAGCCACATGGCATGGATGTCGCCGGTATAGACGAATGTGTCGTCCTCCCCCTCGTCGGTCACGCTATAATGCACGGTGGTGTCCAGCGTGTTGGGGAAGCAGTTCTCAAACATCCACGCGAGGTAGGGCGCGTCTTTCAGCAGTTTCTTTACCTCAGTGATTTTCTTCTCGATGGTTTCCGAGACGAACAACCGTTCTCCGACAGGCGGGCGGCGGCTGACCCTGATGTTGTCGGCAGGAACCGCTATGTTTTGGGCGAAAGACTTTGGAGAATCTTTCTGAGCATTCACATTTCCCACCACGCCAAGCAGCATGGCTATAAACAAGTATTTCAGTTGGGTGTTCATCATCTTAGGTTTTTTGAAGGATGGTGATTAGTTGATGGAAAGATATCGGCTGCAAAATAATACTATTTTTTTCAAATAATTGTCATTTTCACCCAAAAAGATGCTATCTTTCCTCTATAAAAGGTTAATAAATCCCTCCGCAATACCATATTAATCAAGCATATCTTTACGTGATGCATACACCGAGTTGGGGCAACATTTTTTCATGCTACCCTAACTCGGGTTTATACGCGGTAATACTTTCCTCT